>NZ_JBQQCM010000008.1:0-229875 GCF_052246755.1 Halobacillus sp. B29 | reverse complement strand
GCGATCTAATTAGTGGAAATACCAATGCGAAAGTACTGGCTCAACATTCAAAAGGAAACCTCCGTAAGAAGATCCCTCTCTTAGAACGTTCTTTGAAAGGCCTAGTAGGCCCGCACCAGCGTAAGATTCTTAAAACACAATTAGACCATATTGAATTCTTGGAAAAACAGATCGAAGATCTTTCTCAAGAAATTGACACCCGCATGGCCCCTTTTGAAGAAAATATCGCTCTTTTAGATTCCATCCCTGGACCTTAAAGCGGTAGTTATTTTCAGGGTAGCCTTTTTATTAGAAAATTGATCACGTGGTCACACAAATGGTCACACAATGGAAAATAGTCACTAAAAGTGAGAATACTAAAACCTAAATGTTGCAGTGTTTTAGCTTAATTATTATGCTTAATCAAAGAATAGTAAATGTGATTAAAAAGGTAACCGCAGACGAGCCATATGAGGCACTACATCAATTTAAACTGAAGAAATGCTGGTCTAATATAAAGCCATGTATTTGAATTAAACCAGAAATGTCCCGATTAAATACTAAAAGGTTCCAAATCATTCGATTTGTAAAAAAAATATATCATATTAAATCGGTTCCATCTTCGGCGCAGGGTAATTATTCATCGTGTGGCTCATTTTATATATCTTAAAACCCTTTCTAGAATGGGGTTTATGATCGAATGGAGAAAGCTATTCTTGATGAGCAGCAGCTGGAAGAACTCGAGTTTGCTTTTCAACGAGCCAAGAGCGACGATCTCCCGGTAGTGATTAAACATCACAATGGATTTGATTACAGTAGCACAAAAGTGAAAGTTCTAGGACTGGATCCAGGGGCCCGAAAAATACGATGCTTGGACATAGAAGAGAAGATAAATACCTCGTTGAAGTTTGAGGACATATTTAGTGTGGATTTTGTTTAGAGCCCTTAATTAGAGGGCTCTTTGCTTAATGTCTAAAAATTGCCTAGTAAAAAAAATAAGACAAATATACAGAATGTTTGTTGCACCCTGTGCTTTGTGGTTTTTGCGCTCGATTTTTCTTAACTGCATTTACATCTGTATTTTAAAGCTGTGTGCAAGAACGCAAGTTTAGAGTTCACTTTGCCATAAGGCGGATGAGGGGGATTGCAAGGAATGATTGAAAACGTTGTAAAGTACATGAAACTAATGAGTGATTGGAGAAAAGAATGCAATAAGCAAGGTTTAAAAATTAACTAAGTTAGTAATTCAAATTTTATTTACTGACTGTTATGAGAATGGGTTGCTTTTGGGGGGATAAAACAATATTTTCTTTATAGGTGAAATATAAACCACGTTTAGCCGCGAGGTTTTCTAAATAATTAGTCTCATGGAACATTGCATTTGAAAGTTTACCAGAATAGATATTGGTAAGTATAAACAAGTAATATCCTACAAGCTCTTTATCTGAAAATTTGTCATATGGGGATTTATTACTTTCCATTTATATGCTCCTTTGGTTTTTATAAACCAAATGTACCATAAAAAAGAAAAAAATAAAATTATTACATTTTATCAAATCTGTTTAAAAGCTTATCAAGTTCTTTAGAAATATCTACTATTTCCTTATAACTCTTACCTTCCTGAAAAGCTTGATACATTTTCAAACGTAATGCTTCTATTTGGCGTTCCAGCTGCGATTTACCAACCAATGTGTCAGCTGCTTAGGAGTTTTATGAATATTTAACACCCTTAAAATTTATTGCTTATCATTTTTGTTAAATGACTTTATTGAGGAGTGGATCTAGCTGCTGATAGACAATAAGCAATTGAAGAAACATTCCAACTAGCTCCATTTAATATTATGTAAGTTTAATTGGTGTTTTACACATAAAAAAAGCGATGCGCATTCGCTCCTTTTATATAATTTTTCATATAAAATTTGGGAGTCCATTTTCTCCAGTATAAAATTAGAGAGGTTTTTCATTGGCCTCGTTCTTTTATGTACTTTTTCAGATTGATAAGATTCTTACTCATGGAAACGATAATAAGAAGGGTTTTATCGTTATTTCCTCAGAGGAGTAAAGGAAGTATGGAGTGAGTAGCAAATAGTTATTAGGAATAGGGATCAAGGTACAATTAAATGGATATCGATAATGCTCACAGAGCATGTAGAAATGATAAAGAATCTGTGGAAGGAAGGTGATCGTGTAAAGATAGCTATGCTTGATGAGCAGCAACTAGAATATTATTGTTTAATATTATACGTACCCCAACAGCCTTTTAAGTTGTTAGGTAAATCCATTTATTGTTGCCGAGTTGTTGCCCAAATTCTTCAAAACACCTCTAAATTAATCACACTTAAACCGAACTTAGTCGTATGAATACTTGGTAGAAATGGCTTCATTACTACACTTTCATAAACGATCCTATTCAGTTGCCTACCTTGACAGAGTGGAGGGCGCGTAACGTAAAGTTGGAAGACCGATTGTATAAAGGTTTCTATGTCCTATATTCCATTATTTATTTTATACAGTGAATGACCGGCATTGATGTGGTAATGCCTAAACCCTTGGTATGTCATAGGTTTGCAATTTTACCAAAGCGATTTGACTGAGTTTTTCTATAAAAGGCTAAAACTTCTAAAAGCCTTCATTAAGATACCCATTATTAATGGAGGCTTTTATTATGGTCGTTTATTAAAGAAATCTTTCCACTGAAATTATATTTCCAATTTATTCTATATTATGTAATATAGTACATAAAGGTTACATAGTACTTGGGGGTATATTATGAGATTAAAGAAGCTAAAGTTAAATAACTTTCGATGTTTTGGACCAGGAGATACAATATTCGAACCAGATGATATGACAGGAATTATTGGTAGTAACAGTAGTGGAAAAACAGCATTTATGAATGCTGTTTTAAAAATGTTCGGCGATAATAATAATGAAATCAAAAGAGAAGACTTTCATTTATGTAAAGATCAAAGACCTGAAGATATTGAGGAAAATTATTTTAAACTGGAGGCTATCTTCACTTTCCCTGAATTAGAAACTGATTCTGAGAGTTATGCGGTACCTGTATTTTTTGAAAAGTTTGTTGTTCCTTCACCCGGAGGACAACCCTACCTAAGAATTTTACTAGAAGCTTCTTGGAAGCAAGGAACTACTCCTGATGGTGTCGTAGACTATAACTTTTATTATTTAACTGTTCCAGAAGGAGAACCGCTTGAAGAGGAACATAAAAGGAAAATGAGAAATTATGATAGGTCTCATATCAATGTCTTATACGTTCCTGCTGTAAGAGAGCCATCATCTCAGTTAAGAAATGCCTCTGGTACTATCCTTTGGAGAACCCTGAAAGGGGTAAACTGGAAAGATAAAGATAGAGAATTTATCCAGACAAAAATTCGAGGAGTAGACCAAGCCCTAAGTGAACAACAGGGAATTTCATTAATACAGGAATCAATAGAATCACAATGGAAGCTCTACCATAATCAAGAAAAATACAACACTGCACAAATTAAGTTTAATAATACTAGCATGGATAGCATACTGAAAAAGATCCAAGTCCAATTTTCACCGACCGATACTGAAAAATCCTTTGAAGTAAACGATTTAGGGGATGGTCTGAAGTCTTTATTTTACCTTTCAATGGTAGATAGTCTTTTACAAATTGAGAACGTTGCAATTAAAGAAAACTTAGATAAACAAAAAGAAAATGAGAGAATTTTAAATATCAAACCTCCTGCCCTAACTATCATACTTGTTGAGGAACCAGAAAATCATATTAGTCCACATCTTTTAGGTAAAGTAATGGGAAATCTAGACAGACTTTCTAAAAGAGAGAATTCCCAAACAATAATTACATCACATAGTCCTTCCCTAATAAAAAGGTTGGATCCTGAAAATATTAGGCATATAAGGATGTCCAATATAAACCATCAGTCTGAAATAAATAAAATATTACTCCCAGAAAATACAAGTGAGGCCTATAAATATATTAAAGAAGCTATAAAAGCATATCCAGAACTATATTTTTCTTCATTGGTAATCTTGGGTGAGGGTGACAGTGAAGAAATTATTATACCGAAAATATTTGAGCACACTAATCATGGTGCAGACTTTGCAGGGATCTCAGTGGTTCCTTTGGGCGGCAAGCATGTAAATCATTTTTGGAAACTATTAACTCAACTAAATATACCATTTATTACTCTTTTAGATTTAGATAGAGAAAGGAACGGTGGAGATTGGGGTAGAATCAAGTATATTTTAAAACAATTAATAGAGATTGGGTACTCTAAGAGCGACTTGTTATCTATTAATGATGAAGAAATTTCAGCTGCAGACTTAGAGAAATTACATAAAAGAACTATTAGTAAATCAAACTTATCATTACTTGAAAAGTGGTTAATTAAACTAGAAGAGTACAATGTGTTTTTCTCAAATCCATTGGATATAGACTTTTTAATGTTAGAGAAGTATAAAGAGAGTTATTTAAAAATTATAGAAGCAAATGAAGGTCCTCATATAAAAGATCTAGGGAAGATTTCAAGTCTTAACCAGCAATTAAAAAAATCCTCCCTATATAAAGAGCGGATAAGTCATGATGTAAGGAAGACATTAAAGAATGAAGGAGGAAATGGAGATACTTATTCTCCTTCCCAACAAGAATTAATGATCTGGTATTCATATTTTTTCTTAGGTCGAGGAAAACCCAGCACCCATATATTGGCAATGACAGAGATAGATGAAGAGGAGTTTTTTGATTATTTACCAGAAGTACTAAAGCGTTTATTTGGTAGATCTTTAAAATTAATTCATACTGATCATAAAAGTGGTGAAAGTTGAATGATTAACAAGACAGTACAAGAATGGGAACCTACTAATGGCTTGAATTTGGAAAAAAATGCGATTGAGTCGATTACATCTAATAGATCACTTTTAGTGTTAGCTGGGCCAGGTGCAGGAAAAACTGAACTGCTTGCTCAAAAAGTCGGTTATTTATTTCATGAGAATAGTACATTAAGGACACCTAAAAAAATATTAGCAATTAGTTTTAAAAGAGACGCCGCAAAGAACTTATCCGAAAGGGTAGAGAAGAGGTTCGGTGCAGAAGCTTCTAAAAGCTTTGTATCAAAGACATTTGACTCTTTTGCTAAAGGCCTTTTAGATAGTTTTTCTTTAGGAGTTCCCGAAAATTATAGACCTGATAAAAACTATAAAATAGCTATTCAGAATAAAAAGCAAAATGACATAAGAGCAGCGTTCGACTTAACAGGTGCTGTGAAAAAAAAGGGACTTACAGATAGCCAATATAATAAAAAATTGAACGATGTGCTAATCAAGAATAAGTTACCACTTGATGTTGGTAAAAGTACTCACACAAAGATTATCGCTGCTTGGAGTTATTTACTAAGAGGAAAAGGAAGTTTGGAGCCCAGCCTTAACTTTCAAATGATTGCTAGGCTAGCTGAATATTTAGTTCGTAAGAACCCTTTAATAAAAAAAGCATTATTGCAAACATATAGTCATGTTTTTTTAGATGAATTTCAAGATACAACAGATTTACAGTACGATCTTTTAAAGACTTGTTTCTATAAATCTGATACTACTATTACAGCAGTAGGAGACAATAAACAGAGAATTATGGTCTGGGCAAGAGCTAAGAAAGATGTATTTGATGTTTACAAAGCAGATTTCTCTGCTAAAGAAAAACGACTAGAAATGAATCATAGGTCTGCGCCTAGACTGGTTGAAGTTCAAAAGAAAGTATACGATTTATTAAACGAAAATAACTTAAAGGTATCACCATCTAATAGATGGAATTTAGATGATGGTGAGTCGGAGATTTGGTATTTTCCCGATAATAATAAGGAAGCGGATACTATTGCTGATAAGGTATATAACTTAATTAATAGCGAGGGTATTAAAGAAAGAGATATATGTATCTTGGTAAAGCAGAGACCTAGCATTTATGGTGCAGAGATTATTAGCTCCCTTTATAACGTAGGAATCAGGGGCAGGGATGAAGGGAGATATCAAGACCTTTTAAAAGAGGAAATTGTAATATTAATGATTAATACTCTAAAAGCAGCTCTCCACAAACAAAATATAGAATCTTGGAATGATATTGTGGATTTTGCAACCCAGTCCAAAGGCTTAGAAGATCAAAGTGAGGACTTTGGCAAATTAACCGAACTTCTAACGGAAGTAAACTTTTTCTTGAAGCAAGTAAAATCTAAGCTGTCACTTTGTAGTGAAGAGAGTAAGCTTCAGGATTTAGCCAAATCTATTATTGACTTTTATGGTGTAAATCATATTAAGGCCTCCTATAGTAAATATTCACAAGGTGATTTTTTAAACTCAATAATTACAAGTTTTTCAGAATACTTATGGGATGAGTTTGCGCATGTGAAAAATTGGATAGAAGCAATCGAGAACTTAGAAGGTAACAATTCAGTTCCCATAATGACAGTTCACAAAAGTAAAGGGTTAGAATATGATACAGTTATTTTTGTAGGTTTAGAAGATGAGGCATTCTGGAGTTACAGAGATCAAAGGTCAGAAGATATCTGTACATTTTTTGTAGCTTTATCAAGAGCAAAGAATAGACTGTATTTCTCAACAGCTGATATTAGAGACAGACATCAAAACCGAACTAATATAAATGAGCTTTATCAGGTTCTAGAGTCTTCAGGTATTGTTAAGACCATTGCCTTTAATTAATTATCTGATTTAACTAGAGCTAGGGGGGATAGTTTCTAGTTTATTTGATCTTGGTTTAATGGTCCAATCGGATAATGACATACCTTATGACATTTACTGCATTTTGTTCGTATCATTTTAATAGTAATGTTAAAAACAAGCTTCAAAATAGCTCAAAAGAAGAAACTTGAGTTTTTGAGAGAGCGAATCAAGAGACATAATCGTAATCAGGTATTTTACCCCTAAAGTGACATACTCTTTGGCATACTTTTTCTCACTTTTGATTATATCCTTTTATTCGTGGTAAGGGAGATATCCCTAACTTAACTCATAATAACATCTGATTTGGACATTATTTTTCATTATTTATCTTAGTGAACTTATGGGCGGCATGATGTAAGGTTTGGCAGCTCTCAAACCTTCTCATGAGTTCAAATAATTAGCGATATCATTTTGAAAATAATCTTTGTGAGAGTAAATTAAAGCTATAAAGGTGATAGCTCTTTGATGTCATGAGTTTGCCTTTCTGTGGCAATATGCATCCGAATAAATACACTTTGAAGAGCACTATGATATGGATCAATGTTTCAGAAAGAATAAATTAGATGGTATAATAATTAAATCCTTGCTTATTTTTCTTATTTTTCAAGGCAAGGATAGAGCCTCACCTTCCGCCAAAGGTGGGGCTCATACTAATGTTTTATACCATTTTCCATACTTAGTTTCTCTTCAAGATGAATGATTTTTTTCTGCTGAGTATAGATATATTCAACCATAGAAGTAATGACTTCATCTACTCCAGGTTCTACACTATGCTGCTTTAATTCTTCGGACCATGCTAAAAGTTGCTTGACCATAGGCTCCATATTATCACCTCGTTATCTTCTAATGAAATCTTTAATACCGCAGATTATAACCTTCCGCAACTAACTCTTTCCTTAATTCTACATAAGCCTGTTGAGAGTTTTCTAGCATATCTCCCAGTTCACTTATGTGCTTCCTCTGGCTAAGGAGATTCTCACTCATAGCATTGAAAACCTGTAGCGCCTCAGGTTCCAAGTTGTACTTTTTCAATTCTGCTTCCCATTGATTAATACTTTGCTTTAAATTCTTCATTAAAATCACTCCTTTACTTTATTATCGTGACTTCACACAATTTTGGTGTCACCATTTTAGAAAAAATGTTTATTTATTTTTCTCTAATGGTATAATAAGAACAAATGTTCGTATTATATACAGGAGGTAATAACATGAATGGACTCATGGAAAGAGGTGTTATAAGTAAACAAAGGCTTGAGATGGTTTATATTTCTTCAGAAGGCGACATGTCGCAGAGAATGGTCCGAGTTTTGGAGGTAAGAGAAGAAACTATCCTGGCTTTTTGTTTAGCTCGAAGGAAGGTGCGCACTTTCAAACGTGATAATATTCTTTCCGTATTCCCTCCTAAGCGTAAAAAGGAGGCAGCCCGATGAGAAACGGACCTAATGATCGCGGAACCATAAAGTGGACATCTTTAATGTTACCGGAGCACGTTGAGGTGCTTCAGAAGCTTTGGAAAGAAGATGAGCGCGTGGATAAAGCGACTCTAGATGAACAGCAGCTGGAAGAAATCGAATTTGCTTTGCAACGAGCCAAGAGCGATGATCTCCCGGTAGAGATTATACATCACAATGGCTTTGATTACAGTAGTACGAAGGTGAAAGTTATTGGGTTAGATCCAGAAAGAAGAAAGATACGATGTTTAGATATAGAAGAAAAAATGAATACGTCGTTGCCTTTTGAAGATATATTTAGTGTCGAATTTATTTAGCGCAATGTTTCTTTATAAAACAATAGCCTCACCATGTTGGTGGGGCTTTGTTTATGTCTAATGCTTTAGGTCATAACCTTCCATAAATAACTCTCGTCTCAAATCTTCATAGGCTTGCTGAGAATTCTCCACCATATCTCCCAATTCCTTTATGTACTTCTTCTGGTTGATAAGGTACTTGCTCATGTTATTAAAAACCTGCAGCACCTCCGGATCCAAATTGTGCTTCTTCAATTCCGATTCCCATTGTCTGATTTGTTGTTTTAATTCCTTCATAAAATCACTCCTTTACTTTATTATCGTTGTCTAAACCCATTTTGGTGTCATCAATTTAGAAAAAATGTTTAATTATTTTTTTGTTGATGATATTACAAGAACGAATATTCGAATTATGAAAGAGTTGCAATTAACACAGACTCAAGATTGTTTATATCAAAAACAGAGACATGTCCCAAAGGTAATCAAAGTTGCTATGTACTCTCAAGCCATCTTTAGAGATTAGGAACCATAACGTATCTGGTTCTTATTATTGCTTAAGTAAATTCGGTGGATAAAGGGAGTAAGGTCGACGGAATTACTTAAGTTAAAACAATATTTCAATTTGAGAATTAATGCAGCTATGCATTATTAATGAGAGGATATTTTCTTTATAGTGTGTTGGGAAAGCTGATTTGAATAAATGTTCTTAACAACATATTCCGTGGTGAGGTTTCCCAAGTGTAAGAATAAGAAAAACGATTAATAATGTCTAAAAAACTCTTGTTTGCAAGTGTTTTATTGTATTTTTTTGTCAAGTAATGAAAATTATTAACTACATCCTTTATTATATCTTAGTCCTTTCAAACTAATAATTTTTAAAATATAACTAATCTCAATGATATTGAAAAGAAGAAAAATCCTATGATAATCTCCATTTAGGCTAGATAAGGAGGTAAGCGAAAATATAGCTTATGTAGAAAAATTTGCCTATATCTACAAAAAGTATGAAAAAGGAGTAGTGGAAAATGAAAAAAAGTAATTGGTTAGCTATTATCTTGACAATAACCACAGTATTAGGAGTTTCAATGTTCTCACCTAACACTACATATGCTGAGGAAAATATCTCAGGTAAGCACCTAGCTAAAGAAATGAATAATATAGGATATAACGAGGATATAACAAAAAAACCTTCCACAACTGAATTGAAAATGATGTCAGGGGAAAAGGTGAAAAAAGGTAAAGCTTTAGAGTTTTATAACAACTTAAATGAAGATGAAGCTAAAGTCCTGAAAAAATTCATAAAGTCAAATTCGCAATCAGTACTTTCCAAAGTTAATAAAGTAGTTGATGAAAATTCAGAAATTGACAATAAAAATGAGGCTTTGAAGCTAATTTGGAGTTCTTTACCGGATGAAGAGAAGACAGCTTATAAATCTATGGTTATGCCAGCTAAAGTAGTAGAAAAGAAGACTGAAGAAAAAAAGTCTATATCAAAGAATAGTGATAAAATGGTTAGCCTAGCCGCAGCCAATGAAACTTATAGTGCCTATTATGATGTTGAAGGGGTAAATGTTCTTGGGAATGTTCTCTGGTCATATTGGCAATCCAACACATGGAGAGCTGATGGTATCAAAATCCATTCCAAGAATGTAAGAGAAGATGGAAATGGAGAAATGGTTGGATGGAACTTTTATGGTACCAATGTTCTTGTTAATGAATATGAGTATAACATGTTTGATTATAAAAGAACTATTCAAGGACGATTCGTGCTTGATATAGCTGCTAAATGGCAAGATCAACAAGCAACAATTGAAGCTAGATATCGTGCCAGTGGGGATAGGTCATTTGACAGTTGGGTGAATAAATATAATTAAGTTATAATAAGGGCCAGTCATTAGACTGGTTCTTATCTTACTTATGAGCAAGGAGAGTGATAATGTGTTAACTCTTATTCTTTATCTATTAGGTATAGTGATTTTATTTGGGGTAGTATACTATGGTGTTAGGATTGGGATCGATAACTCGGATATGTCTACTCATATAAAACAAATTAAAGATGAGATTGGCAAGAAGAATGATAACAGTTAACTTCAGTTTTATTAAAAAGTACATAATACTGAATGAAAATTTTCTAAGCCTCATCGATTAATCGTGGGGCTTAGAAAATTTTGAGAAATTATTCGTGAAATTATTCAATTATCGCTAAATTAACCCTTATTAAAGGGAGTTCAAATTGAAATTTTAGATTATCACTATCCTAATAATGAAATATCTCTGAAAACGTTGTTGACGAATTGTTGACGAAACTCGTCAACAACGATCAAAATTAATCCTATTCAAACTGAAAACGGTCCAATTTTAACCTAAAGAATTGCGAGTTTAGCGCATTTCATATATATTAATAGTAATACAACAGAATAGAGAGTCCTTCGGGGTCGGGTGAAAATCCCAGCCGGCGGTGATGAACAATCGTTCTAAGCCCGCGACGGGGAAGAAGTGTCAAGCACTCTTCCTCCTGATTTGGTGAGAGACCAAAGCCGACAGTTACAGTCTGGATGGGAGAAGGATGTGGAGCATGTCAAGGTACCAGAGAAGTAAACTCGTACCGTTTATTTGGCATATGCAAATCAAAAGTAAAATAAACCCTGGGGAAGTATGTCTTCTTCAGGGTTTATTTTTTATTCATCGTAAGGAGGCGGGAACATGAGCCGTGATGAACAATATATGAAGACAGCGATTCAGATGGCGGGCGAAACGGTAGGTCAAACAAGCCCCAATCCATCTGTTGGAGCAGTAGTTATCAAAGATAATGAATTGGTAGGACTGGGCGTACACGTGAAGGCTGGAGAAGCTCATGCAGAGGTTCATGCTCTCCAGATGGCCGGAGAAAAAGCGAAGGGTGCAGAAATCTATGTGACGCTTGAGCCTTGTAGCCACTACGGTAAGACCCCTCCTTGTGCCAAAGCGATCATCGATGCCGGTATTAAGAGGGTGGTTATAGCATCACATGACCCAAACCCAGAGGTTTCAGGAAAAGGTATAAATATGATGAGGGAAGCGGGCATTGAAGTTGAAACCAATGTTTTAACGGAAGAGGCGGATCAGCTCAATAAGGATTTCTTTCACTTTATCCAGACAGGGGAACCCTATGTACGCTTGAAAGCGGCCATGAGTTTAGACGGAAAAATTGCAACAAGCACAGGTGAAAGTCAGTGGATTACAGGAAACGAAGCACGAGAGGACGGGCATACCTATCGTCATATATCGGATGCCATCCTTGTGGGAATTCAGACAGTCTTGTCAGATGATCCTACCCTGACCACCAGAATAGAAGGAAAAGGAAATAATCCGATTCGTGTGGTTTTCGATTCCAAGCTCAGGATTCCATTGTCTTCTAAACTTATTCAAAATCAGGAAGCTCCCACTTGGATTTTTACTGGTAAGCATGTCTCAAAGAATATGGTCCAAAAACTTCAGGATGTAGACCATATTAGAGTTATTCAACAGGATGTAGACCAGATAGACATCCATCAGGCTCTGCAGTATTTAGGAGAACAAAAAGTGACTTCCTTACTGGTAGAGGGCGGAGGAACCATTGCTGATGCTTTTGTTCGAGCTGGAAAAGTAGAAGAAACCATCACCTATATCGCCCCTAAACTGATTGGAGGAAAAGACGCACCTTCTCCAGTAGCAGGAAAGGGGATCAGCGAATTGAAAAACGTGCCTGATTATCAGGTAGTATCCAATGAACAAATAGGAGAAGATATAAAAATTGTGTCTGTAAGAAGGAGAGAAATCAATGTTTACAGGGATTATTGAAGAGATCGGCTCTTTACATTCTATTAAAAGTAAAACCGAGTCTCTGGAACTTAGTATATCTGCGGAGAAAGTGCTATCCGATGTGAAGTTAGGAGACAGCATTTCAATCAATGGCGTCTGTTTAACTGTAACCAGCTATACAGACCGTTCTGTAGAATTTGATATTATGCCTGAGACTTATAGAGCTACAAATCTAAGTGAATTAAAGCAGGGGAGCCCCGTGAATCTTGAACGGGCCATGGCTGCCGGTGGCAGATTTGGTGGTCATCTTGTATCTGGTCATATTGACGGGACGGGGACCATTGTTTCAAAAAAACCTGAATCAAATGCGGTTTATTATGAAATTGAAATGTCGGAAGAACTTATTCATTATTTTGTTTATAAAGGTTCAATTGCAGTAGATGGTACGTCTCTAACTGTGTTTGGGGTCGAAGGCAGCCGCGTGACGATTTCCCTTATTCCTCATACGATGGAACATACCGTCCTGGGGCAAAAGGAAACCGGAGATCGCGTGAATATAGAATGTGACATGATTGGTAAGTATGTTGCTCATTTTTTAAAGGGAGATCATTCAGCGCAGCCGAAATCGACAATGACCAAACAGTTTTTGTCTGATAACGGATTTGCCTAGAAAAGAAGGTGAAATAATGTTTGATACAATTGAAAAAGCTATAGAAAGATTGAAACAGGGGAAAATGGTAATCGTTTGTGATGACGAGGACCGTGAAAACGAAGGGGATCTTGTCGGAATTGCTGAATATGCAAGTACGGAAATGATCAACTTTATGATCAAGCATGGGCGTGGACTGGTATGCGCACCGGTTACCAGCGGTTTGGCCGATCATCTGGAACTGATGCCGATGGTGGACCAAAATTCGGACCCTAATCAGACGGCCTTTACCGTGAGTATTGATCATAAGGATACGACAACCGGCATCTCGGCTGACGAGAGGGCACTTACCATCAGGGAAATGCTGAACCCTCAAGCGACAGCCGCAGACTTTCAAAAGCCCGGCCACATTTTCCCGCTGATTGCTAAAGAAGGAGGCGTGCTGCGCCGAGCCGGTCATACGGAAGCTTCCGTAGATTTAGCGGAGCTCTCAGGAGCGAGGCCTGCTGGAGTAATCTGTGAGATTATTAAAGATGATGGTACGATGGCGAGAGTTCCTGATTTACGCGAAATGGCCGATGAATTCGACATTCCAATGATTACGATTGCCGATTTAATTCAATATCGGTATCGAATCGAAAATCATGTGAATAAAGAAGTAGAAGTCGCTTTACCGACGGAATATGGAGACTTCAGGGCAATTGCTTACACGAACGATATTGACTATAAAGAACATATTGCTTTAGTTAAAGGAGAAATTGATCCTGAGAAGCCAACATTGGTCCGTGTTCATTCAGAATGTCTGACGGGAGACGTATTTGGCTCTTATCGTTGTGACTGCGGTCCGCAGCTTCACAATGCATTGAGGCAGATTTCTGAGAATGGAAGCGGCGTCCTGTTATATATGCGTCAGGAAGGCAGAGGCATTGGCCTTGTGAATAAGCTGCGAGCCTATAAGCTCCAAGAGCAGGGGCTTGATACTGTAGAGGCTAATGAAAAGTTAGGGTTTGGTCCTGATTTGCGTGATTATGGGGTGGGAGCTCAAATCTTAAGAGATTTAGGTATTTCAAAACTTAATCTTCTTACCAATAATCCTAAAAAGATTTCCGGACTTAGAGGGTACAATCTTGAAGTAGTGGAACGTGTACCCATTCAGATGAAATCTCGGAAGGAAAATGAAATTTATTTAAAAACTAAACAGTCTAAAATGGGACATATGTTTCATTTATAAAAAGGAGCGGAATAAGATGGTGAAGACATACGAAGGAAATTTAGTAGGAACAGGTTTGAAAGTTGGTATTGTGGTAGGAAGGTTCAATGATTTTATTACTAGTAAGCTGTATGAGGGAGCTTTAGATGCTCTAAAACGCCATGGAGTGGACATGGACGGAGTGGAAACAGCTCATGTGCCGGGAGCATTTGAGATCCCTCTTGTAGCCTCTAAAATGGCTAAAACTGGTAACTATGATGCCGTAATTACTTTAGGTGCCGTAATTCGAGGATCTACTCCTCATTTTGATTACGTATGTGGAGAAGCTGCGAAAGGAGTTTCTCAGGCTTCTCAACAAAGCGGCGTTCCTGTCATCTTTGGGATTGTTACGACGGATACGATTGAACAGGCCATTGAGCGTGCGGGAACTAAAGCAGGCAATAAAGGCTGGGAAGCCGCGACCGGAGCTATCGAAATGGCAACATTAATGAAAACATTTGATCAGTAAAAGTGGACAGGTTGTCGCAAATCAGCGGCAGCCTGTTTTTTTACCTGACAGCGACAGTACAGGTTGTTAGTGATCTTCAATAAGGAAATAGAATGCGATTAGTACATTATCTTGAAGATTCAATATCTGGGTAATTTGTCGTTAAGGTGGTGTAATTTAACAAAAGTAGCGAAACTGATCTTTCAGGAAAGCTCCCGTTTGTTGAAGACTCAGTTTCGAGACATTGGAGGAGCGGAAGGTCCTCCGGGGGACGATTTCGCTTTCCGGCCCTGCACGATGCAGGGTCGTTCGACGTTGCCACAGGACGTGGCGATCTTAGTCGAACATCCCTTGAGGTGAGCTTCCTCGGGCTTAACAGCCCTGCGGGATCTCACCGATCATGTTCATCCCGCTCTTACATTTTTATTAATACTTAGCTTATATCAGGACATAAACGACATGGAGAGCTATCCAGCTCCAGCACCTAGCGTCTAGTGAGACTTCCCTCACTTCTGTACGATAAGGCAACATCGAATCGCTCCGCTCTTCGTGTTTTCTTTATCTCCGCCAGCTCAAGGCTAGTTTCGGTGCCTAGCCTCGACAAGGCACCTCCACATTTGAACGTCCAGTCCATACGCCGCTGACCAAGGTGCTTCCGCGTTTAACCTAGGAGTCTACATCGTCCCCCTCCGGACTTGGCCGAATAAGAAACTCGAAATCCACCAAAACTGCCTACTAAAATTAACTGGAGAGCAAAAGAGTATCTAGCTTATTTAAGTGTACAACACCTGATATATAAGGGGTTAAGTCTGATCCAGAACGATCACCTTTCTTATAGAAGGGTCCGTGCACTCCTCAAACATAGGATGGCGGAGGAAACGACGAGACTCCCGCGGGAGAAGGAGCTAGGCTAGACCCACAAGGAGTATTAACGACTGAGGAGGCTTATGGTAAAAGGAGGATCGACTAAGATCGCCACGTCCTGTGGCAACATCGATCGACCCTACGTCGTGTAGGGCCGCAGGAAAGCGAGTTGTTTCCGTAGCCAGCCCCTCTCTATATCAGCAACGGACCTAAGATATCTCGAAACTGAGTCTTCAACTATCCGGCCCTTTTGTTGAATAATCTTTTTATGGAAAATGAACGACGGGTAACTGGGCCACTAGTGAAGAAGCAAAGACTATATCAAAGCTTACCTATTAAAACGTGAGGGTGGAACAGACATTCGTTACAATAAAGCTTAGATAGAAAAAGACAGGGAGAGTGGAAGCCATGACAACTCGAGCGATATGGTTTCGCAGAGATTTACGATTAAATGATCATACAGCAATAAGTAAAGCTTTGGAACATGCAGGTGATGAGGATGAAATCCTTTTATTTTTTCATATCCATCCTGACTTGAATGAGGAATTTACTGCAAGGCATGACTACTTTTTTCAAACCTTGAAAGCTTTTGTAGATGACGCAGAAGAGAAGGGATTAGTCGTTCATTTTATAGAAGGAAAGATAAGCGCAGCGTTCGCTCAGCTGGTTGAAAAACATCAAGTAGAAGCTGTTTATTATAATCGAGATGAGTCAGGCTTTGGCCTGAAAAGAGATCATGAAGTTAAAGAGTATTTAAACGATTCAGACGTTCAGGTCTTCAGTTATATCGATCATCATATGCACGGAGCGAAGGAAGTAACTAAAAAAACTGGCGGATATTATAAAGTATTCACCCCTTACTATAAACAGTGGAAGCAGCTGCAAAAGCCAGCTGTCCAAAAAGTAGATCATGAACGATTATCCCAGCTTGCTGTAGACAAGAAAGATGAGTTTGAGGATGGTTATAAAGCCTACAAAAATTTAATTACCAAGACGACGAGAGAATTTGATAAAGTTGGCGAAAATGATGCCTTTTATCACTTTTATGATTTTCTGGATGAAGCGATTTATGATTATGAAAAGGACCGGGATTTTCCAGCGGTGGATGGTACAAGCCGGATGTCCCGATTCTTAAGAACTGGTGCTATTTCCATTCGAACGGTTTATCATTTAATTCATGATCAAGTGGACTACCGCAAAAATACAGAAGGGGTCGAAACGTATATTTCAGAGCTTGCGTGGCGTGATTTCTATAATATGATTTATCACTTTTATCCGAATGCCGGAGATGAAGAAATGGTTGAGAAATATCAGGGATTGCCCTGGAACTATGATGAAGATCTTTTTAACCAATGGAAAGAGGGCCGGACAGGATTTCCAATTATCGATGCGGCTATGAGGCAGATGAATGAGACAGGGTGGATGCACAACCGTCTTCGCATGGCTGTAGCTTCTTTTCTAACCAAGGATTTGCTGATGGATTGGCGTGCAGGAGAAAGGTATTTCGCAGAGCAGCTGATAGACTATGATCCGGCTTCTAACATTGGCGGCTGGCAGTGGGCAGCCTCTACAGGGACAGATCCTGTTCCTTACTTCCGGGTATTTAACCCTACGAGACAGTCGGAACGCTTCGATCCTCACGGGCGCTTTATTAAAGAATGGGTGCCGGAATTAGTTGATGTCGATAAAAAATATATTCATGAGCCGGCTAAAATGTCTGAGAAAGTCCAGGAGCAAGCGAATTGCGTCATTGGGGAAGACTATCCTGAGCCAATGGTTGATCATAAAACCATGCGCGTTCGGGCGATTGAAATGTTTAAAAATGAAAAAGAAGAAGAGAACAGCTCTTGATCTGCTCTCTTCTTCTTTTTTAGGTCAATCTAAAGCGAAGATGGTACCTTAGAGGCGCTTTTAGAGCTGACTCTTTCCAGCATGTATTCGAGTAGAAAAAGATAATCTTTCTGGTTACCTGTATTTTTTGCAAGCACGGATAATTGTTCTAAAATATAAAGGCAATCATTTTCATAAAGGCTGTAGTTATCAAATCCTAAAATCGTCTGGCGGGCAAATTCCCATAAATCTTTGTGGACGGACTGATCCATTGTTTTACTAAGCAGAGCTACCATAGTCAGTAGTTCGGTCATGACCGCCGAATTTTGGTTCGCGTATTCGCGTATGGATGCAAATCCCTTGTGAAGGTAATATCTGAAATCCTTTTGATTTAAGATAATACGAAGTTCCTGTTCCTGATCGAAAAGATAGGGAGAGAAATTTGAAGACTGACCTATACTCTTTAATAGATCTGCAATTTGGTGAATAGTGTTCGTAACGGTTAGCGGGTCGTTATGCCCCAGAGCCTTAATGGCTACCTCGGCAAGCTTGATTAATCCGTATTCCAGATCTTGAATTTCAGTTTGCTTAATTCCAATCTCAATAGATTTCAGATATCGAGCAGGGTCCACCTTTTCTTCATTTTCCCAATAAGTGACTACTGGCGTACCCGCTACGACGAATTCTCCGATTCTGACATCAAACCGTATGAGACTATTATCTCTTTTAGCCTGTTTAATGAGGCGGGAGAAATCAGCCACTTGAAAATAACCCGGTTGATTGGCTTCGATAATCTTTCCATCTGCTTCTGTAGGCAGTTCTGCTTTCTCAACACTCTTTTCAAGATGATAGGGCTTCAGTTCTTTCTCTAAAGAAGCCTGGACAGATTTTGACTTGGAATTCATATTGTAACTGATGTTGTGAACCTGCATCCAGGTCGTTGTATGGTTGATAAAATAAATAAAGGTCACGGCAGCTGTAATGGCAGTTAAAATAGATAGAGCAGGTGTAGCGACGATATATTCTTCTTCTTCGTGAGTGACGTATAAGAAGTTTAGGAGTACATATATGAAGCTTCCGTTAAATATTCCTAGTACGTGCTGTGTCGCACGGTCACTTACAAAGTTTACAAGCATTTTGGAAGAAAACTGGCCGCTGAACGTGGTAAGAGCTACAAGTAGAGAGTTGATCGTAAATGCGCTTAAGGTTAGCACCCCTCCTACGAGTGCACTCAAAAGAACCTGTAGCGTCTGACCGCTGAACCCTATGGCAGCAGGCAAATACAGGCTGACATCCACAATGTAATCTAGATAAAAAGTAAAAGCAGAAAGGCCGACTGCTCCTACTATATACCAGAAAGGCATAAACCAGAGGGTGGATTTTAACTCACTTTTACGCTGACGTTTCGACATTTTAAAATATTTTCTAATATAGTAAAAGAAACCCATATAATCACCATTCTTAGTTAGTTTAAATTCTTCTATTTCCTACCCTGGATAAAAATAAACTAACCCACTTTTTGTTTTTTCATATAGAAAAAGGTGAACATAAGTATAAGAACTATGTTTTTCCTGGTTAAAATTCAAGATTCGGCATTTAATTAGGAAATGGATGGCAGATATGAAATAATATAATGACAATCTCAATTTTGGGAGGTATCAGTTTGACAGCAAATCAAAAGCAATTAGAAAAATACGCAGAATTAGCCCTGGAAAAAGGAGTTAATTTACAAAGAGGCCAGGGGCTGATTATTAATGCCCCGATAGAGGCAGCAGATCTTGTTCGCACCATTTCTGCTAAGGCTTACGGTAAAGGAGCCAAGAACGTTCACGTTGAGTGGGGCGATGAAGTATTAAGTTATCTCAAAATGAAAAATGCTCCAATGGAGGTACTTGAGAACTTCCCTAAATGGAAGGCAGAAGGGCTGGAGGAGATGGTTGCTGATGGCTATTCTCTTCTCTCAATTTACGGTCCGAATCCGGATTTATTGAAAGATCTGGATTCTGAACGCGTAGCTAAAGCTAATAAAGCGAGTGCTCAGGCACTTACTAAATATCGCGATTACATTATGAATGATAAAACCACATGGAGTATTGTCGCTTATCCCCAGAAGGCCTGGGCAGAAAAAGTATTTCCAGAGCTTTCTTCCGAACAGGCTCAGGACAAACTTTGGGAACAAATCTTTCAGATCACACGGATTGATCAGGAAGATCCAATTGAAGCTTGGAATGAGCATAATGAACGTTTGCGCCAGGCACGTGAATATTTAAATAAAAAGCAATATAGAAAACTTCATTATAAAGCTCCAGGCACTGAATTGTCGATTGAATTAGTCGAGGATCATATTTGGCATGGCGGTTCAGCAACTTCTCAACAGGGTACTGAATTCAATCCGAATATGCCGACAGAAGAAGTATTTACCATGCCTCATAAATATGGTGTAGATGGGAAAGTAACAAGTACCAAGCCGCTCAACTATGGCGGGAACTTGATTGAAAACTTTACTCTTACGTTTAAGAGCGGTAAAGTGGTTGATTATTCAGCCGAATCTGGTGAAGATACTTTGAAACACTTGATTGATACAGATGATGGAGCGAAACAACTAGGGGAAGTTGCGCTTGTGCCGAACGAATCTCCAATTTCTAAGTCCGGTCATATCTTCTTTAATACGCTTTATGATGAGAATGCTTCCTGTCATTTAGCTTTGGGCAAGGCATACCCGACTAATATTAAAGACGGTTCTTCCTTTGATGAGGAACAAATGGATCACCACGGTGTTAATGATAGTCTGGTTCATGAAGACTTCATGATGGGTTCGGCAGAGTTGCATATTGATGGAGAAACTAAGGAAGGCGAGTTTGAGCCGATTTTCAGAAATGGAAATTGGGCCATTGAATTCGAATAAAACCGTAAGTTCATCCTCTTCTGCATGAAGCGCAGAAGAGGATTTTTGTATCTTTGTTCCATGACAGAAAAGAGACAGAATTGACAGGTAGTTTACAGTTTGTTTAAAAAATAATAAAAACGGTATCAAATCTTTAAAAATGTGATAAATAGAGAATAGGACAATTTTTCAGATTCGGAAATTTGAAGAGCGAAGGGTGAAAAGAATGAAGCGTGATGTGTTTTTCGATAATGCAAAATTATTGCTGATTTTTTTAGTGGTGTTTGGTCATTTGATCCAGCCGTTTACAGATGGATCAGTTCCTATGTACACCCTCTATACGTGGATTTACACTTTTCATATGCCTGCGTTCATCTTCCTCGCCGGTTTTTTTGCTAAGGGGTCAGGGCATAAAGGTTACATCATTCAGTTGGCTAAAAAACTGATATTGCCTTACCTTATCTTCCAGCTTGCCTATACGGGGTATTTCTTCTTTATTGGAAAAGACGGATGGCTCAATGGACCTTTTTATCCTCACTGGTCGCTTTGGTTCTTGTTTAGTTTATTCTGTTGGCATATTCTGTTGTACTGGTTCAAAAAGATCCCGCCTATTATCGGAATTACCATTGCCGTGGAGGTTGGGCTTGTAGTTGGGTACTTCAACGATATCGGCCACAGTTTCAGCTTATCCAGAACATTTGTGTTTTTCCCGTTTTTCCTTGCCGGGTACTGGCTGACGAAAGAGCATGTGAAACTGTTTAGAACGCGGCGTGCAAGAGAAATAGGGCTTGTGGTGATGGCTTTAACAGCTGGACTTATCGCTGCTTTTCCGGAAGTAAGTTCAGGGTGGCTGCTTGGTTCTAAATCATATGCAGATCTGGGAAATCCAGAATTCGGCGGCTTGATCCGCTTAATGGTGTATCTGCTTGCTGCTGTTATGACGGTAAGTGTATTATCCTGGGTACCTGGGAAAGAATATCGTTTCTCCTATCTTGGCGGAAAAACTTTGTATGTATATTTACTGCATGGTTTCTTCATCCAATTCTTCAGACAGGCTGAGTGGTTTAAAGTAGGATCTATTTTCGATATCCTTGGTCTTGCTATTGTGGCTGCGCTTATTGTTTACCTGCTTTCAAGCAGTATAATCCGCACATTGACTCAGCCTTTAATCGAAGGACGCACCCAATTGATAAAGCATTGGTGGCATAGGCACTCTAATAAAGATTCCAACTATCAACCTTAATAAATGAATGAACGAAGAAGTGCGAGTCCTATACGGGCTCGCATTTTTTTGCATATCAAACGTGACTACAGGTTTGTTTAGAAGCAGGATATTAAACAAAAGGGCCGGTTACTTGAAGACTCAGTTTCGAGATATTTATTGAGTGGAAGGTCCTGCGGGGAACGATTTCGCTTTCCGCGGGCATGTGCTGAGCCTCCTCGAGCAAGCTCTGCGGGGTCTCACCGATCATGTTCATCGCGCAGGAGTCTTCATCGTCCCCTCCGGACCTTGCGATAGTCAGACGCTCGAAATCATCTACCAAAACGTTACCCGATGAGTAAGAACAACCTATGCTCCACGGTAAACTTCTACCACGTCAGGGTGAATAAACCCGTGCTATAGAAGCATTTGAGGCGAACTAAGTCTTCCTATCGCCTATAGAAGGGTCCGTTCACTCTTTCATCATAGGGTGGCGAAGGAAACAAGGAGACTCCCGCGGGAGAAGGAGCTAGGCGAGACCCCACAAGGAGTGATAACGACTGAGGAGGCTTGCCAGTTCCCCCGCAGGAAAGCGAGTTGTTTCCGTAGCCGCCTTCATCAAATCGTTGGGTACGGACCCGAATTATCTCGAAACTGAGTCTTACACAAACGGGAGCTTATCTATATTAAGCAACATGAAGATTTAATGTAGTTATTATATAAAGAATATGGAAGAAAAATGGTCAATGGGGAAGGCTAATTGTAAAGATTCACAAGGAGGATGAGGAATATGACTAAAATTCTAATGATTGCAACGAATGTGGATCAGTTGGATAGCGATCACCAGACAGGCCTGTGGTTGTCGGACTTTGTAGAACCTGCAACGGAATTTAAAGAAGCAGGATTCGAGGTGGTAGCTGCAAGTTTAAAAGGCGGAAGAATTCCAATCGATCCTCACAGTTATAGTAATGAACTTCCGAGAGTTTGGGACGGTGTGATGGAGCCGATTCATAATACACCCTTGCTTTCAGAAATTGATCCAAGCGAGTTTGAAGTTGTGTTCCTATGCGGAGGCCACGGAGCTATGATGGATTTCCCCAATAATAAAACGATAGAACACGTGTTGAGACATTTTCTCACCAAGAAAAAAATAATTGCTTCCGTAGGGCATGGGGCAGCTGGATTGATCGGTGTGACCGATCATAATGGTGAAGCGATTGTTAAAGGTAGAACCATGACTGGATTTACAGACGCAGAGGAAAAGGAAACAGGAATTGAGGGTCTGCTGCCATTTACTATTGAAGAGAGGCTGCAAGCAGAAGGAGCAGGTTTTGAAGGGGACAGTCCTGATAAAGATCATGTAGAAGTTGATGAACACTTTATCACGGGTCAGAACCCGCGTTCCAGTTTGAGTACATCCCAGGCAGTTATTAAGAAATTAAGAAAACCGCAGCCTCAATAACAATAACTGATCAAGCTAAAAAAGTCTCAGAGTATTTTTATGTACTCTGAGACTTTTGTTAACCTATTGGGAGACCAATTTAATTAGAAAAGAAGATGAGCGACAAGGGTAATAATAGGAAGTGTAATAATCGTGCGCTCTAGAAAAATGATGAACAGATCTGTTAAGTTCACAGGTACTTTAGAACCTAATAGAAGCCCGCCGACTTCAGACATATAAATTAACTGAGTGACCGATAGACAAGCAATAATAAATCGGGTCATTTCGCTTTCAATGGAAGCTCCGATAATAGCAGGTAAGAACATATCAGCAAAGCCTACAAGAATAGTTTCAGAAGCCGCTTGAGCTGACGGAATCTGCATAAGTTCCAATAACGGAATAAAAGGCATTCCAAGCCATGTAAAGAAAGGAGTGAATTCCGCAATCACAAGAGCGATAGTTCCGAGCGCCATTACGATTGGAGCTACACCCATCCACATATCCAGAATGTTTTGTCCGCCCTGTTTAAAGAAGTCGGTTAACCCTTTAGCTTTACTTCCACGCTTAACAGCTTGAACATATCCATAGGTGAAAATGTTGTGCTCATCAGGGACTTCTTCACTGATGTCATCTGCTTCCTCCGTCACATAGGTATTCATTTTGCGTGACAGAGGTGGAATTCTCGGCATAATTAGAGCCGCAATGAAACCAGCTAGTGCAACCGTTAAGTAAAAAGGAATGAACATATCAGCTAAACCCACTTGTTCGATGACCACCAGGCTGAAGGTAATGGAAACAACAGAGAATGTGGTACCAATAACGGCTGCTTCCCTTTTCGTGTAATAGCCTTCTTCGTATTGTTTACTGGTAAGCAGAACTCCAATAGTTCCGTCGCCAAGCCAGGAAGCAAGGGAATCTATCGAAGAACGACCAGGTAATCGGAATAGAGGACGCATAATTTTAGTTAATAATGTACCAAATAATTCCAATAGTCCATAATTTAATAAAAGGGGTAAAAATAAGCCTGCAAATAAGAAGACGGCGAATAATACATGCAATAGTGAGTCCAGCAGCAGTCCGCCTGTATTTTCAGAAATGATTGCCTGTGGCCCGATTTGAAAGTAGACCATAATAGCAAATATCATTCCCAACACTCTTGTTACAACCCAAACGGGGGGTACATGGAATAATGATTTGAAAAAAGGGTATTTATCCAATGAGTTTGGTCCTGCTATTTTTGCCAGTACGGTGGCAATAGCTGTAATCGAAATAATGATCATCATAATGAGGGATAAATAGCTTCCGAGGAGCTCCTGCAGCCATGTGGCTAAAACGGCAATCGGAATTGTAACGGCTCCATCCTCAATATCCACGATCGGGTACATAAATAGAAAAATACCGATCAGAGAAGGGATGATAAAAAGTAAATGTGATGAGGGTTTGAAATTTCTTGCTTTCATCCAATGTCTCTCCTGTCGTTCATTAGTTTTAGTTCTGAAAATGTGCCGGTCTATTGATGGCAGTATCCCCTGGATCTCTTTCTGCTTCCTTTTGGTGTTAAATCCAAGCGCTTTCATGATATGTAACCATGCTTAACTTATCAGAGCTTTATTTTTATAAGGGATGATCAGAATAAATATGCAGCATTTTATATTTTAATACGGATAGCGACAAAAACCAATAGGCAATCAGAGGGAGGAGTAGTTCCTTATATATGTTAATTCGACAAATTAGGGAGGGAATCCTTTTGAGTAATAGAAAGATTTAGGAGGGAACATGTTGTGGGTGATGTCAGTATTGTAAGCTCGTTACCAAGTATTCTATGTTTGAGGGAGAGAGTGACGGATACTCTACACGGTTATGATGAACCATTGTTTACTAAACTCTTTATCTTAGATGATTATCATAAAGTGAAAATAGGAAGGTATTCGCTCCAGACTTTTCACGCACGTCAAAAATATTTATTGATGGCTTTTCAACCTGAGCTATTAAAGGTATTGGGGAGAATAGCTGCAAATCATACGCATGAATCAAAGGTTCGATTATTGGAAAAATATGAGCTTGAGTTGAGAAAACTTCTGAATGATAAACCAACTCGTAGCTCCCATATCAATGTTTGTCAGCACATCGCCGGTTATTTCAAAAACGATTGGTCTTCAACGGAAAAAGAGATTTTTAATAAACAGCTTATCCTTTACAAGGATGGGAAAGTGGGGTTGGCAATGTTGAAAAAGAGACTGGCCTTTTGGGCCAGTCGGTTGGATAAGAAATATTTATTGCAACAAACGTATCTAGCTTCTTTTTTAAGTTAGACTAACGTGAAATCAAAGCTTTTCTTAGTCTGTATAATGCTTCAGGATTCGATCAACGCTGCTACCGTAACTTTCCCCGAACATGTTAAGATGAACGAGCAAATAAAAGAGTTGATAAAGCGGTTTGACCTCTTCGTAGTTGGAGGGAAGTGGGAATGTCTGCTCGTAAGCCTTGTAAAAAGTAGAAGGAAAGCCTCCAAATAATTCTGTAAAGGCGAGTTCAAAGGCATGATCTCCATACAGAACGGAAGGATCAATAAGGTAAGGACGGCCCTCTGCATCTGACATCCAGTTCCCGCCCCAAAGATCTCCGTGAAGAAGCGAAGCCTCAGGTTTTTCTGGTATCCACTGATCGAGTTTCTCTAACAATGCCTCGAGTTTCGAACGTCTTTTTGCGGAAGCTCGCCCATTCTGGACGGCTAAATGAAGCTGAGGAGCAAGTCTGTAGTCCCTGTAATATTCAAGCCAGGAAGTTTTCCAATCATTAGGCTGGTCCAGCTCTCCTACAAAAGTGGAATGCCCGAGTCCATACTGATCAGCTGTTTCTTTATGCATAAGGGCTAGGTTCCTGCCCAGCTCTTCAGGGGAGGCTTGACCGCCTTGCTGGATCCAATCCATAACGAGTACGCCTTTTTCACCATTTTCCGGTTCATCGTAGTAATGAACTTGCGGAACTTGGATGGTACGGGTTTTTTGGATTCGCTCGAGCCCATCGGCTTCTACCTTGAAAAAGTGAGAAGGAACCCCTTCGTTTCCTTTAATAAAGTAAGGTTTTTTGCTCGTCCTGATGTAATACGACTGATTGATATCTCCACCGCTCACTTGCTTCATGGATTCAATCGAAGTCTGATCTCCAATTGAGTGTAAAGCATTTCTAATGACTTTCTCCATCACAGTTTCCCTCCTTAAAGAATATGGAAGATATTTAGTGAAAAATGTTAATTACCGGCGGTTTTTGTTTTTCAATGGTCTTTTGATAGGCATGGATGGTATTGATCTCTCTAAATCCAAAGCGTCTATAAAGGTTTTCCGCCTGTTCATTCTGTGTGCGAACGGATAGGGTGACTACATCTAAATGGAGAGCGTGAAAAGCGTATTGCAGTGCGTGTTCAATCAAATCCGTTCCGATTCCGCTGCCCTGTTCATGTTTATCGACGTTCACAAAACATATTTCCCCTTCGTGCCCCTCAAGAATCGTTTCAAAATATAAGTAACCTGCTATTTCACCATCTAATTGGTAACCCCACAGTTGATTCTCAGACTGCCTGGATAACTGAATCATTTCTTCTGTCGTATAATACGATGCTTTGGGGTGCAGCTTATCAATAGCCTCAAAATCATCTTGTTGCATGTCTTTAATGGAGTTACTTTCCATATGTGAAGGTTCGAAGTTCGTGCGATGAACAGCCAGCGTCTTTTCTACATTGTATAATTCAAAATCATGACGTTTTGTAAAAGCCAGCAAATGATGATTAGCTTCAAAGCAGGCTACCTTCACTACATCGAAGTGTAGTTGCATAGTGACCGAAGCCTTATCCCACATGCTTTCAATTACTGCCTGGTGTTCTTTGGTAGCGAATGGTCCCAGCAAACGGCAAAGTTTTTGTTCGAAAAACGGCAGGATGCCTAGAAATCCAATGATTTCTTCTCCCTCCCATGCCACGAAAGCCAGCGGTTCCTTGAACTGAGTGAGCGTCCAGATTTGTTCGAATATTTCGTTAGGGTCCGATGCCAGCCAGGCGACATAGTGGTGGTCTATTTCGTTCATATGATAAAGCCAATTGGCAACTTTATGTAGATTCTTGACTTCAAGTTCGCTGATATTCATAGAATCACCTTTTCTTTTTAAACAAATCATGACACAACAGTTAATCAAAATTCAAGCCTGAGGCAGGGAGTGGGCAGTTAAAGCATGAGGTAGTGGCCCGATCGTCCTGTCATTTACATGATTGATATGGAGGAGACAGGGGAAATGGAAGATAGGACTGTTGAAAAGGGAGACAGAAGGATGAAAAATCGCTTAAAATACATATCGATTTATAGAATTGCCATTATTGTTTGGATGTCTATTAAGTTCCTTGTTCAAATTTTCTGGTTTCAAAAGAGGCATCGTATTTGGGATCAGGATACCAAAAGGAAATGGGAAGACATGCTGGAAAAGCAGGCAGGCGAATACCGTAAAAAGGCTATTGCGCTTGGCGGACTCCTTATTAAGTTTGGACAGTTTTTAAGTTCACGCGGTGACTTGCTTCCGCGAGCTTTTATTAAAGAATTAGAAGGGCTAGTGGATCGGGTAGAACCTATGCCTTTTTACAGGTCAAAAGAAATAATGGAAGAGGACTGGAATGCACCTCTGGAAGAGCATTTATCCAACATTCACGAAGATCCAGTTGCATCAGCCTCCATCGGTGAAGTTTATAAAGCTTCATTAAAAGATGGAACTGCTGTAGCGGTTAAAGTTCAGCGATACCGTGTGAAGGATATCTTTAAAATGGATTTCAAAGCTTTGAAAATTGTTTTCTGGCTGGTCGACCATTTTACATCTTATGGGAAAAAAGCTGATTTACCAGCCTTGTATCGTGAGGTCGTCAGGGTAATCAGCAATGAACTGGACTTTACGATGGAACTTGAGAACGGAAATCAATTCAAAAAGAGATTCAGCCATTTTCCTTCCGTTTATATTCCGGATTACTACACGGACTTGTCTACTAAACGAGTTCTTGTTATGGAGTGGATCGAAGGAACCAAAATTACAGACTTATCGTTTATAAAGAAACATCAAATAAGCCGAGAGCAAATTGCAAAAACATTATTTGATTTAAGCGTTGAACAGTTCCTCGATGCTGGAATGTTCCATTCGGATCCTCATCCGGGAAATCTAATGCTCCAATCAGACGGGACGATTGTGGTTATTGATTTTGGGATGGTGGGGGAAATACGGCAGGAGGACACAAATTCTCTCAGGGCTATGGTTCAAGGCTTTATTTTGGAAGACTATGATAGGGTGGTCTCCGCTTTACAGGATATGGATTTTTTATTGGAAAACGCAGATACGGAACGTGTGAAGAAATTGATCAAGCAAACGACCGATATGTATCTAGAAGGGAACTTTGACAAGCTGGATGCGAATATGATGAATGATGTGATGACAGATATTCAGCAATTTGTTAAAGACCAGCCGATCCAGCTTCCTGCTGATTATGCTTTTCTGGGCAGAGCTACCTCGATTATCGTCGGAGTCCTAAGCAGTGTGTACCCTCAAGTGGATCTGATTCAATGGGGACGTCCGGTAATCAAGGAATGGGTATCAGGAGAAGACTCGAATTATTCTATTTTTAAAGAAGTGGCTAAAGAAACCGCCCGTCCACTCTTATCCTTGCCAAGAGCGCTCGTCGAATATTTGGAAGATGGCGACAAGGAGCGAGAGTGGAAGAGTTACCACCAGAGAAACCATCTATTTCATCAATTTTACTTATTTTATGCCTTTTTATCCCTTGTTTTCATCGGCTCTGGTGCTGCTGCATTGTATCTTACAGTCATCCAAACCGTGCTGCCATCTATTTGGATAGGAGTGTCTCTGCTTGGCTTGGGTCTTATAGGATTCATAAGCTGTGTCATGAGTCATTTTAAAATGATTAAACGAATACATCATAATAGGAGGAATGAAGTATGAGCGATTTACTGAAGAAAGGATTTCATTTAGGGCTGGGAGCGGCTATCAGCGGAAAAGAGAAATTCGAGAAAATGGTAAATGAAATGGTGAAACATGGGGATGTGAGTCCAGCGCAGGCAAAAACGATGATCAACTCCTGGATCAGCAAAGGCGAGAACGTAGATAAAGAATGGTCCGACCATTCGAAAGCAAAGTTTCAGGATCGCATGAAAGAACTTGGCTTTGTCTCAAAAGAAGAATATGAACTTCTTGAAGCAAGAATTCAAAGACTTGAAAATTTATATAATCAGCGTTAATAACCGGCCGTCTCTTCTAACAGAAGGGACGGTTTTTTAATGGGAACGAAGTAAACTATTCAGGCAGTCAATGAAATGGAAACGTTATTACTAGATCGTACTATTTTTAATTGTATTTTTATTACATTTATTGCGTTTTATTTCCTGACAAATAGGCATTAACAAATAATGTACGTCCTCATTGCCGTGCAGCAAGAACTAGACTATGAATACACATGGAGAGGTGGAGGACCATGAAAACTGTAATATTCGCGCTCTTCATTCAGCCAGTGATACTGCCGCAACACTGAAAGACTTAATTTACTTACGCTTTGGTTTAATGATGCTTGTATTTGTAGTGGTGATGATTCTATTTAGCTATTACTTACGGAAATTTAGAGAAAAGCCTATAACGTCCACCACATTCCAGTGGATACGAAAGAGAATAAATGGTTCGAAGTTACCTGGACGGTCTTACCGATTATCTTACTGACGATACTTGCTGTGCCGACCGTACAAGCTACATATGAACTGACGTCAAGTTCAGCTGGAAATGTTGAGGAACCTCCTCAGGAAGCCGTTGAAATCCAAGTTATCGGCAAGCAGTTTAATTGGATATATATGTTTGAAAATGGAAAACAATCCACGAATGAACTCGTTCTTCCTGTCGGTCAAAAAGCTTCCCTTCGATTACAAGCAGAAGATGTGGTTCATTCTTTTTGGGTACCACGACTTGCTGGAAAGATTGATATATTTCTAGGAAAAGTAACTCGCTTATCATTTGTACCGAATGAGAAGGGGAGCTATCAGGGCAAATGTGCAGAATTCTGCGGTGCCGAACACACCCAAATGAGGTCTGATACCAGGGTCATAAGTGAGGGGGAGTTTCAGGAATGGCTGAAACAAGCATAAGTTCATAGGAGAAGGGTGAATCGTAATGAATATACCATTTGTTGGCCAAGTTCCTTCTGATATTGTAGCTGCCTTGATTGTTTCCATCCTGTGGGGAGCTGTGCTTTTCTGGTGGGTGACAAAAGCAGGTGAGTGGGAGACATAAGGAAATATGCACAAACCACCCACCACCGCAAAATAGGGGTGATGTACCTTTTACTCGCGGTGGTGTTTTTTATCGTCCCCCGCAGGACTTTCCGCACAACAAATATCTCGAAACTGAGTCTTCAACAAACGGGAGTTTTTCTTTAAAATCAACACGGATAGTTAACAGAGATTGAGCCATGCTGGTTAAAACTCCTACCGTATAGGGGATCACTGCAGAAAGCTATATTTTTTAGAGAAGTTTAATTCTGGATCCCAGTTTATAAAATCCGTACATAAAAGCAAATGCAAGGAACGCAGTGGCAGCTAAATTAAGATAGTAGATCATTCCTTCTCCCATAAGGCTGAGGGGAGTAAAGACAGTGGGAGGGTGCTCCAAATATAAATAATTTGCATCAATGAGAGGATTAAGAAAACCTATAATTAAGGCATATCCCCCTAATAGTAGATAACTATTGGTCATATCCTTCCAGGTAATACGGACAGAAGAGGTCACCACAAGAAACAAACTTGCCCATGGGATAGCCATATGGTGCAGAAAGAATTTCCAGAAACGGTAATGGTGAAAGTCAAAGGGTACATCAGGAGTGATCAATGCAATAAGAGCAGGAAAAATACCTATGAAAAAATTTATTTTTATGAGTGTTGGCTGATAGGTAATAAGAGTGTAGATCCCTATTAAAGAAGCAATTCCGCATAAGTGCAGGGGGACGTGACCGCCAAGGCTCCAGACTCCATTTACATAAGCCCATAACTGGTAGCTGAACTCGGAAAGCAGAAGAAGGACCAGTAAAGAATACCTCATAATCTGACGAAACCGTTCATGTGTATGAAGCCATTTAGAAGCCAGGGCAATGCTGAAAAGAACAATCGTGAAAATAAAAAGCATGGTTATGTGACTGGCTCCAAGTATTTCAAAGGGATAACGGCTTCCTGTTCCAAACCAATCTTTCATTAAGTACACATCCTAGTGAAGCAGATTTCGCTATGCTATGATGATTTTACCACGTTTGACGGGTGAAAGGAGGCAGGAGATGAAGAGACAGGTTAATTGCTTTCATTGTAAACATTTTTATACAACTTGGAACCCAGCTTTTCCTAGAGCCTGCGCTGTCTATGGTTTTAAAGCTAAGGAGATGCCTTCAAAGCTGGTGCTTCATGTAACTGGAATTGAATGTATGGAGTTTGAGCCAAAACAATCTGAGAAAAGGGAGAAAAACCCAGTTAGCTCCTCAAACTTTGATGTACGGCTGTAAATAATATGAAATTTTCAGAATTCATATGGACATCCTTTTATTCTATGGTATGCTGATGGATATTTAGTATGGCCTAGAGGTCATCTGACAGCTTTGCTCTACAAAAGTAGAGATAAATGTAGGAAAGGAGTTGAGAGTTTTTTATGCACAGAGAAAAATGGGGGACAAAATTAGGTTTTATGCTGGCTGCTATGGGCTCAGCTGTAGGCCTGGGTAATATATGGCGTTTTTCATTCGTGGCCGGTAATAACGGTGGAGGAGCTTTCTTGTTACTTTATCTGTTATTCGTGCTTATTATAGGAATTCCTCTATTGCTTACAGAGGTAAGTATTGGACGGAAAGCAGAAAGCGATGTAGTAGGGTCTTTTCAAAAGCTAGCTAAAGGAACGCCCTGGTATTTAACAGGCTTTTTCGGTATTATCAGCTCATTCCTTATCTTAAGTTTTTATGCCGTAGTTGCAGGCTGGGCAATCTTTTATTTCTGGAATTATATCAATGGATCATTCTTTACACAGCCGGCAGTCGGGTATGAAGGAGCGTTTGGACAATTTATCAGCCATACGTGGCATCCAATTGCCTGGACCGCACTTTTCATGATATTAACGATTACTATTGTATTAAGTGGTGTTAAAAAAGGGATTGAAGCAGCGAATAAAATTTTTATGCCGCTATTGGCATTAATCCTCATCGCGCTTGCGGTCTTCAGTTTATCGCTTGATGGTGCTTCAGAGGGAGTGAAGTTTTTATTCCAGCCGAATTGGTCGGCATTAAGTGAGCCTTCTATATATATTGCTGCTCTCGGACAGGCCTTCTTCTCGCTTAGTCTGGGGATGGGGGCGATGCTTACGTATGGAAGTTACTTAAGGAAAGAGAATAAACTTCCAAGCGCCACTTTAGGTATTGGCTTAATGGATACGTTCTTTGCCGTGATTTCAGGGCTTGTAATCTTTCCTGCGGTTTTTGCCTTTGGTATAGATCCGAGCTCAGGTCCACCGCTCGTATTCATTACACTTCCTAGTATTTTTGAACAGATGCCGTTTGGAGGAATCATTGGCCTGGTGTTTTTCTTTGCCTTGATTTTGGCTTCTCTTTCTTCATCCGTTTCCATTCTGGAAGTACCTACAGCTTATTTTATGCGGGTATTCGGTTGGACGCGCTTTGCGACAAGTGTGCTCATGGGGTCTGTCATGTTCGTCATGGGCATCGCCGTCTCCTTAGGATTCGGTATTTGGTCAGGCGTCACGCCGATTGGAGAAAGAAATATCCTGGACTCCATGGATTATATTGCTTCCAATATTCTCCTGCCGTTAGGCGGTCTGTCCATGGCCCTTCTTGTTGGATGGTACTTTAAAAAGTCAGAAGCTCTGGAATCTGCGGACTTGTCCTCATCTTCTATTGGAGGCTTCTGGTATTTCATCGTGAAGTGGATGGCTCCTATCCTTATAGTATTGATTTTCTTAAACAAAATCGGTATTATCTTTTAAATTCTTTCATCTAATAATTGGAAAGAGATCCTGATGATTATCATCGGGATCTCTTTTATTCTTGGAGGAAGAAGCAGGTATGCTTAATTAATCATTATTTTGTGAACGATGAAAGGAACATAAGACAGAAACACAGGCGGCGTGTTAAACTACGACAGAACACTATTTTCTTTAGTATGAGATAAAGGAGTCTGACCATATGGCGATACCAAATCAAAGCGTTCTCAAAAAAATGTCCAGTGAAATACAGGAAGCTATGCTTCAGCATGGTGACGAGCAAAAGGTTCGTGAACATATACGGTCTGTTAGATTGTTAGCGGATCTATTTTTAGAACAGGGGCAGGAAGACACCACTCCTTCTAAACAAGGAAGTCAGATGATGCATGAACCGACGGCGGATGAAATACGGCAGATGATGGGGGCCGATAAGACTCCAGAATCTAAACCAAAGAAAGAAGAAGATCGGCTGGAGGATGATGATGCTAACGGATCATCAATTTTCGATTTTTAGGAGGAGGTAAATGATGAAACTAATTTTAATAGTAGCGGTTATTAATGGCTTTCTTTCGGTTGCTCTTGGAGCTTTTGGGGCACATGGACTAGAAGGGAAAGTGTCTGAAAAAGGCTTGGATCAATGGGGGAAAGCGGTTAATTATCAAATGTTCCATACAATGGCTTTATTTGTGACCGCCATATTAATGGGCAAAATCCAGACCGGATTGATGACGGGAGCAGGGTGGTTCTTCGTAGCAGGCATTATTCTTTTCTCAGGAAGTCTTTATATCTATGCGCCTACAGGTATTAAAACATTTGCTATGATTACCCCTCTCGGAGGTCTATCCTTTTTAATCGGCTGGATTCTGCTTGGTTATGCGATTATTAAACACCTTTAAAAATAAAGAATGGTAGTAAATAAGAAAATAATTAACACGCGGAGAAGTTGGATGATCGCGTTGAGCATATTCTGTGTTTTCAGTTCAATTAAAGCTTCAAATAAAAAGCTTGCGGCCAAGACATAAAACATGAGCAGAATAATCCATTGGTGATCTAGTTTAAAGAGCCCGAGCACTGCTAACAGCACCGCTAATGCTAGTGCTCCTAATTGGGCTTTATAAAAATTTTCATAAGGATGTCTCATGGGTTCACCCTTTTCTATTAATAGGAGAAAAACTCGCTAACTGATTTTAGCGAGTTTTTTTATGAGTTCGAACTGATTATCTTGGCTGGTACTGAGCGAAACCTGATCCTCCACCGTTGAACGGATAGCTATAATTTATTTCTTCGTCAAAGGTAATATAATCAAGATAGATCATCAGCAGTAAATAACGTTTTCCTGTTTCAGGATCACTTAAAATGATATGGTCCCTACCGGCAGCTTCGATAATGCCTTTAAAAACTTTGGCATTCCACTGATCGTTATTCTCGAATGTCATGTACACGGTAGCGGTCTTACCAGCGTTTAATCGTAAAATGTTTTCAATATACGATTGTTCTGTGGGAAGCATATTCGGTGGATTTATACCCCCAGACTGTCCCTGAGGCATTTGAGGCACCTGCCCGCCACCACTATATGCAGGTGGAAAACCTCCCTGTCCCTGATTGGAAGCTGGAGCGCTTGGATAATAATACATATATGGATTACTCGCGTAATAAGGGGAGGTCGGTTGATTATACATTTGCTGCTGCCCTTGCTGGGCGCCTCCCGTAGATGGTTTTTTCTGAGCCAATTCACTCACTCCTTCGATAAATTAGTACACACTTGGACAAGCAGACCTAGTAGGGGAATAAAAACAGTGGGATTTAAACCTTCCTGTATTCCATTGACCAAACCACTGGGCCGGGCAGCTGCCTTCAGGCATGAAGAACCAGAGAGAGTTGCTGGCCGGATGATACCTCTTTCCTTTAATAACTTTCCTTGCCAGCCTTTGGTCCTTTTCGCGGGATCGCTGGTAAAAGTATCCTTTTTGTGTTGCTTCAAAGCCTCCAGGACTTTGATAGACCATCTGCCTGATCGAATCAATATCTGTGAAATCAATACAGTCCCCCCGTACACGATTAACGCCCGTGTTCCCGACCATAAGCATACCTAGTTGCCCATCACCCTCTGCTTCTGCACGCATAAGTCTTCCAAGAAGCCTAACATCCGCTTCGTTGTAAGGAATAACAGCCACGCTGTCACCTCGCTTTAATACAGACATGTTATTGCTCTTTAACACTATATGTAAGTCCACCATCATGATATGAATAAAATATCAAGCCTCCTGCTGTATTGCAGAAAAACCTTCCACCTCAGGTCATCCAAATTATGGATGACCTGAGGTGGAAGGTTTTGGGTGGAGTCTTTTAATAAAAGTTAACATGATTTTCTAACTTAAATAAAAAAAGACTCCGCCTTAACAGGGCAGAGTCCTTTGTAGAGTTATACATGTAAGAATTGAGGAACAGCATCCGGTTTAAGCAGGTTTCCAATATAGAAGGAACCGAAATCGCCATAACGGGACGTAACTTCATCAAAACGCATTTCATACACAAGCTTTTTGAACTGCAGAACATCATGAGCAAATAGGGTAACGCCCCATTCCCAGTCATCGAAGCCGATGGAACCGGTAATAATCTGACGGATCTTTCCGGCATACTGGCGTCCCGTCATTCCGTGCGCGTACATGAGTTTAGCGCGTTCGTCTTTTTCAAGTACGTACCAGTTATCGTTGCCCTGTCGGCGCTTGTCCATTGGGTAGAAGCAGATATGATTCCACTTCGGAAGGGTTGGTTTTAATCGCGCCTGAATTTCAGGGTCCTCTTCGTTAGCATTTCCCATGTAGTTAGAGAGTTCTACAACTGACACATAAGAGTAGGCAGGGGTGGTAAACTCGGCGAGCTTCGTTTTGTTGAAAGCTGTTTCGATTTCATTTAATTCTTCCATCGTTGGGCGTAAGATCATCATCATGAAATCAGCTTTCTGGCCCATGATGGTATAGAGAGCATGGCTGCCCTGTTTACTTTTTTCGGTATCTTCCCAATTGGAAATCATCTGTTGGAATTCGTGAATGGCCTGCTCGCGTTCTTCACTCGAGGCATATTTCCAAGAGGTCCAGTCAATTGAACGGAAATCGTGCAGGCAATACCATCCATCCATGGTTACTACTGCTTCTGGCATGGTATCGATCGCTCCTTTATGATTTGGTTTATTTATTGAAAACTTCCTTTCTCAATATAACACAGTTGCTTCGTTACATCATGGGAATGACTTTGAACATATAGTGAAAGGATAAGGAAAGGATAAGAAGAAATAGATGCAATTTAAACGTATATGGTCAGGTAAAAGAGGGTAATGATAATGAAATCGCTTCATTGTAAAAATCGATAGGAATGACTTTCATTTATACACAAAACCTTTTATCATGTATAACAGAAATGAAAATTGGAGGGTTCAATATGAGCAACCTATTTGATACATTGAGATCTAAGATAAACGGACAAGGCAAGAAGGTCGTGTTTCCGGAAGGTTTGGACGAACGTATTTTAACAGCTGTCAGTCAGCTTGGTACAGAAGATTTACTGACACCTGTACTAGTCGGAAATGAAGAAAAAGTAAAACAGAAGGCATCTGAGGTTGGAGTGGATATTTCTTCTGCTGAAATTCTGGATCCTGCCAATTATGATGCTTTTGATGAAATGGTGGCCAATTTCGTGGAGCGCCGTAAAGGAAAAGCCACTGAAGAGAAGGCACGAGAGATCCTGCAGGATGAAAACTACTTCGGTACAATGCTTGTTTACATGGGCAAAGCTGATGGTCTTGTAAGTGGTGCTGCTCATTCCACAGCAGATACCGTAAGACCTGCTCTTCAGATCATTAAAACAAAGCCTGGTATTAAGAAGACTTCAGGTGTATTCGTAATGGTACGTGATGAAGAGAAGTATGTTTTCGCTGACTGTGCGATCAACATTAACCCTGATAGTCAGGATCTGGCGGAAATTGCTTTAGCTAGTGCCGACACGGCAAAGCTGTTTGACATCGACCCGAGAGTTGCTATGCTCAGTTTCTCTACTAGAGGCTCTGCAAAGTCTCCAGAAACAGAAAAAGTAACGGAAGCTTTAGGACTTGCTAAAGAGCAGAATTCTAATCTTGTAATCGATGGAGAATTCCAGTTCGATGCAGCCTTTGTTCCTTCTGTGGCTGAGAAAAAAGCACCGGACTCTCCGCTTAAAGGAGAAGCGAACACGTTTATTTTCCCAAGTCTTGAAGCGGGTAACATTGGTTACAAAATCGCTCAGCGTCTTGGTAATTTCGATGCCGTAGGTCCTGTATTGCAAGGCTTGAACCAGCCGGTTAACGATCTTTCAAGAGGTTGTAATGCTGATGATGTGTACAAACTTGCGATCATTACCGCTGCTCAATCACTATAATAAGCAGAAAAAGCCAGCGATTTAAATCGCTGGCTTTTTTCGATATATGGCTTTATTGATTGGCAGTAATAATCTTATAGTAAAGCTCCCATTACTTGAAGACTTGATTTCGAGACATTTGTTGAGCGGAAGGTCCTGCGGGGGATGATTTCGCTTTCCGCGGGCATGTGCTGAGCTTCCTCGGGCTTAACAGCCCTGCGGGATCTCACCGATCATGTTCATCCCGCTCTTACCCTTTAGGAAGTTGCAAACGTCAATCATGTCCTAAACGACATGTAGTGCTCTCCAGCTTCAGCACCTAGCGGCTAGTGAGACTTCCCTCACTTCTGTACGATAAGGCAACATCGAATCGCTCCGCTCTTCGTGTTTTCTATATCTCCGCCAGCTCAGTCCAGTCCATACGCCGCTGAGCAAGGTGCTTCCGCTTTTAAAATAGGAGTCTACATCATCCCCCTCCGGACCTGGCCGAATAAGAAACTCGAAATCCACCCAAGATGCCTGCTAAACTTAACTGGAGAGCAAAAAAATATCTAGCTTATTTAAGTGTACAACCCTTGATATATAAGGGTTGAAGGCTGATCCAAAACGATTATCTCTCTTATACAAGGGGCCGTTCACTCCTCAATTATAGGGTGGCGGAGGAAACAAGGAGACTCCCGCGGGAGAAGGAGCTAGGCGAGACCCCACAGGGAGTGTCAACGACCGAGGAGGCTTATGGTAAAAGGAGGATCGACTAAGATCGCCACGTCCTGTGGCAACATCGATCGACCCTACGTCGTGTAGGGCCGCAGGAAAGCGAGTTGTTTCCGCAGCCAGCCCCTCTCTATATCAGCAACGGACCTAAGATATCTCGAAACTGAGTCTTCAACTAAACGGCCCTTTTGCTTAATAAGCATGCTATAAAAAGGTACACCATTGCTTACCAGAGACTTTTAGATAGCATAGGCTTAAGTTTTTACTTATAAAGTCTAATTAAATCCCCCTTTCAAGTAAGGGGAGCAGGGTGTACCTGTGCAAAAAGAAAGCGCTCGATTCCCTAAGTAAGGTTTTCGAGCGCTTTTTCATTCCGCTGGATCATTTGATCAAGACGTTTGTTAAACCATTCAATCTCTTGACCTTCCAGGGGATCAACGGTGACTTCACCAGATAGCTCGTAGATTTTTTTAAGGATCCGGTCGCGTACGTCAGATACACTGAGGCGGGTGCCTAACAGTTCATTGAGAGAAGCCATAACCTTAGGATCAATGACGGGGTAGGTGAAGCGTGTTTCCTCTCCACGCTTCCCGATTTCATAGAATTGTTTTAAAAGCCGGGCTCGTTCAGCACCACTTCCGGTGACATCCAGATAAATTTGGACGGCCGAGCCATTTTTGACCCGGCGCTGGGAAATTCCAGCGAACTTTTGCCCGCCGATACTTAAATCATAAGTACCTGGACAATAGGAACGTGTAATTTCATAAGCTTTAATTTGATCGGTCAGGTCTTCAAACAGCAGTTGAGTAAACGAAACCATAGCTTCATAGCCATCGTGAATGTTCACTTCTTTAGAGTCCGGGAAGATAAATGATAAATTCAGAACACCTTCGTCTAATACAACGGCGAGCCCCCCTGAATTTCTTACAATCACCTGGTATCCTTCCGTTTTCAGATAGTCAATTCCATCTTTAATGTAAGGCAGTCGAGCATCAGGGATCCCAAGCACCACTGTGTTATGATGAACCCAAAGCCTTGCCGCAGTCGGACTCATTCCTTCTCCTACCGACATCGATAAAGCATCATCTATGGCAAAGGACTGAAGGGCGGAAAAGGATGGCCCTAAATTACTTTGGTCCATGAAGCGATATTTTTGAGGTTGTAATAACGGATGTATGTTTTTCATAAAGCTGTACTCCTTTTTATGCAATCACCATTCTTCATTATAGCAGAAGAAACCTGTTGCATGAATGGCGCAACGGCTGTAAAATCTTCAAAGGATTAAGAAGTACCCGCTAATATATGTTTGATTTTCTTGAAGCCTTTAAAGACAGGAGTAAAAGAGTTCCCCTGTCATTTTTTGTCTGTCAAGATGTTTTTTTGTCATAAAGAAAGGTATATAATAGTTAAAAATGTCGTGAAGAAAGGAACAACTGATGGACTATCGTGATGAGAAATTAAGTGAAGAGAAGGTTTTTAAGGACCCCGTCCATCGCTATGTCCACGTGCGGGACCGGGTGATCTGGGATTTAATCGGAACATCGGAATTTCAGCGGTTAAGACGAATTAAACAGCTCGGGACGTCGTATTTAACATTCCACGGGGCAGAGCATAGCCGTTTTAACCATTCATTAGGGGTTTACGAAATAGTTCGCCGAATTATAGAAAACTTTAAGGACAGACCGAACTGGGATGGCGAAGAACGGCTGCTTTGTCTCTGTGCAGCTCTACTTCATGATCTGGGCCATGGGCCGTTCTCTCATTCTTTCGAAAAGGTTTTTAAATTGGATCATGAAGATTATACCCAAAAGATTTTACTTGGAGATACGGAAGTAAACAAGATTCTGAAACAAGTAGAAGAAGGGTTCCCTAAGAAAGTGGCTGACGTGATAAATAAAACGTACACTAATAAACTGGTTGTCAGCTTGATTTCCAGTCAGATTGATGCTGATCGTATGGATTACTTGCAGCGGGATGCTTATTTTACAGGAGTAAGCTATGGGCACTTTGATATGGAGAGAATATTGCGGGTCATGCGTCCGATGGAAGATCAGGTTGTTGTTAAAGAGAGCGGTATGCATGCGGTAGAAGACTATATCATGAGCCGTTACCAAATGTACTGGCAGGTCTATTTCCATCCTGTGACGCGGAGCGCTGAGGTTATTTTATCTAAAATTCTTCATAGAGCGAAAGAACTTTATGAATCCGGCTATACGTTCAAGCTGAAACCGACTCATTTCTTTTCTTTCTTTACGGGACAGCCAACACTCAAGGAGTACTTAGCACTTGATGAAGCTGTAACGCTGTATTACTTCCAAACATGGATGGAAGAAGACGACCCGGTTCTGAGTGATTTATGTGACCGATTTGTTAACCGCCGGTTGTTTAAATATATTGAGTTCAATCCTAATTCTCAGATGAACCAATGGATGGAACTGTATAAATTATTTTCTAAAGCAGGGCTGAATCCGGATTACTATTTGGTGGTAGATTCAAGTTCTGATCTTCCTTATGACTTTTACCGTCCGGGTGAAGAGGAAGAACGACTGCCAATCCATCTGCTGCAGCCCAGTCAGGAATTAAGAGAGTTGTCCCGGCTTTCTGATATTGTCGAGGCCATTTCAGGCAAAAAGCGGACAGATCATAAACTATATATTCCTCTGGACCGCCTGGAGGAAATGTCCAATCGTAGTAAGACGAAGAAGCGGATTATGGAAATATTGTATGGATAAGGAGTGAAGCTCCATGTTGGAAAATCATGCGAAGCTGATGCAATTCTTCTCAAGTACGGATGAGATCGTAGGTCGTAAAAAACTGCAGAAAATGATCTACATACTTAAAAAGTGTGAGGTTCCATTTGAAGAACGCTATCAGTTTCATTTTTACGGACCCTATTCAGAGGAATTAACGCTTAGAATTGAGGAAATGTGTAACCTTGGATTTATCAGTGAGGAAAGAGAAGAAAAGAAAAATTACTATCAGTACCGCTATGAGATTACGGAAAGCGGACGTGAATTTCTAAATCATTATGAAATGGATCTGCCTCCGCTGCATGACCATATCCGTGAAATGAACGGTAGAAGTTCCCGATTTTTGGAGTTGGTCTCTACGATGCTCTTCTTTGAGGATTTGCCTCGTGAAGAAATCGCTGAAAAAGTTTACGCCGTAAAAAGTACTCAGAATTACACAGAGGAAGACATCCAGGATGGATGGGAATTTATAGAAAAATTAAGAGGGATTCATTAGTATGATGGATAGAAAGAGATATACTGTACGTCAGTATATCTTTTTTTATAGTCTCTGTTATAGTTTATTGTTGATTTTTTATAAGACGTATTACGCAATAGGGCTGGATAGTTGAAGACTCAGTTTCGAAATATCTTAGGTCCGTTACTGATATAAAGAGGGGTTGGCTACGGAAACAACTCGCTTTCCTGCGGCCCTACACGACGTAGGGTCGATCGATGTTGCCACAGGACGTGGCGATCTTAGTCGATCCTCCTTTTACCATAAGCCTCCTCAGTCGTTAATACTCCTTGTGGGGTCTCGCCTAGCTCCTTCTCCCGCGGGAGTCTCGTCGTTTCCTCGGCCATCCTATGTTTGAGGAGTGAGCGGACCCTTGTATAAGAGAGGTAATCGTTCAGGGTCCGCCTTAACCCCTTATATATCAGGGGGTGTACACTTAAATAAGCTAGATACTCTTTTGCTCTCCAGTAAATTTTAGTAGGCATTTTTGGTGGATTTCGAGTTTCTTATTCGTCCCCCGTAGGACCTTCCGCTCAACAAATGTCTCGAAACTGAGTCTTCAAGTAATGGGAGCTTTACCTTAATAACAACACGGAAGATTAACAGAGCCTTTTTATAAATAATTTTTTGACTATTTTTATAATTTATAAGAAAAAGTGATGTCATGGGTGAGGATAATCAGGGAAGTGGGGAGAGGGGTACATGAGAATCATTAAGTTCATGATCTATTACATAATGGGGCTTGTAGGTATTTTGTTCATTAGTGTGTCCCCGGCTTTGTTCCGTGAGGGAAGTTTTTTTGATATATCCAATTACTTTTTGGAACTTCAGCAACTGATGACTGCTATTTCCAAGCCTGCTGAATGGATGTACATGTATAAGAACCGTCCGGAGCCGCTTCTTGAATTTCTATTGGAGCCTTATCAATACTCTATGACGGTGTTCTTTGGGGGGCTTCTGCTTGGTTTTATACTAGCTTTTTTGTTAGCGATCGGAACCATGTTTCTCCCTGGATGGACAAAATCGATAATTGGAAGAATCCTGAACATTCTAGAAGCTGTACCTGATTTATTACTGGCTTTTTTTTTACAGCTCTTCGTCGTATGGTTCTATAAGCAAACAGATATACAAATCGTCTCCTTTGCGGCCCTAGGACAGGAGAAGGTATATATTCTGCCTATTATTGCAATTGCAGTATTACCGTTAGTTACGATGTACAAAATCATTCTCATGCTGATCGATGAGGAGATGACAAAGTCTTATGTCCAGATGGCTAAGAGTAAAGGTTTGGAAAAAGCCGTAATTCTTAACATACACGTAATAAGGAATATTGTAAAAAGTATATTCTTTCATTCTAAAATTATCCTCTGGGGGTCTTTATCAAGTCTATTGATCATAGAGTATATTTTTAATATGAATGGAATTACAAGCTTCTTTATTGAGGACTTTAGACCAATCGTCTCAGCAGTCATTCTATTTATGATCTTCACTCCTTTTTTTATCATGTATCAGGGAACAGAGCTGTTTAAATTCAAGGATCATAAAATTGCTAAAGAAACCAGCTTGAGAATGAATCGTTTTATAGGTGATTTCAACATTAAACCAGGTGGAAAATGGATAAAACAGACTTTTGCAGCGATAGGAGCACATTTCCTGAACCTGAAGTTTCTGATTGGGTTTACCATTATTTCGGGAACGGTTTGTGTCAGCATAATTTACAGTTTAACAGCGGATCCTCTTGTAGATAAGTTTTATCACATCACGAATGAGGAGGGGCAGCTCGTAAGCGCTGCTCCTCACTCGCCAGAGTATATATTTCTTGGAACGGATGCACTCGGTTACAGTATTTTCGATCAGTTACTCGTGGGAGCAAAATATACGATTATATTTGCTCTCGCTATAGCCTTTTTAAGGATGAGTATTGGATTTTTATTAGCCATTCCATATACATTTTTCCTTCCTTCCCGAATTCAGCGAGGGGTGGAAAAACTGGTGGATGGTATGCACTTCCTTCCTATGACCATTATTGGATTCTTGCTGTTGACCCCGGTTCTATGGATGCCGCCGGGAGGTTTTACCACTACCCAGACCGAGCGAATCATCTATCAAGGAGTGATTCTCGTACTGCTTGCTGTACCTTTAATTGTGACGTTATTTGGCAGTGAAATGAAGCTCCTCATGCAAGAGGAATATGTAGTAAGTGCGAAGGTTCTTGGGGGTAGTTCGCTCCATTTACTTTGGAAGCATCTGCTTCCGCATTTAAGTGCGCGGATGGGGATTGTGTTTGGACAGCAGTTTATTCAGACAATGCTGATTTTTATCCATCTAGGCGTATTTAATATCTATTTTGGCGGGACAAGTGTAGATTACACTCCCATGCAGAATGACCCCCCAACAAGTACTACATATGAGTGGTCCGGGTTGATTGGAGCAGCGAAAGATTCATTAATGACGGGGAGATGGTGGTTTATTATCCCGGCCCTTCTTTGTTTTATGGGGATTATCCTGTCTATGCAGCTCATTATTCAAGGAATCAAGGAAGTTCAGCAGAAACGGATAGGTATCCCCGTTTCTAACCCAATGGGGTGGAAGAGGCTTTTCCATAAAAGGAAACCTGCAAGTAGGCGAGTGGATGACCCTTCAGCTGAGAGGTTTGTCTTTATAAAAAGCGAACATCGTTCCTCATAGAGGCCCACTTAAGGCGTTATAAAAGGGAAGTAAAGGTGTTAAACAAGCGTTTGATTAAGGGTATAATATAGGGGATAAAACTGCCAGAAGAAGGAGAGAGGTTTTGAGGACCAGTACGTAATCCAGTCGAAAAAATCGTAGAAGTCGAGTGTTAAACTGTTCCTTAACAAGCGTTTTAATCCAACTAGATGGGGGCATAGTTTACGAAACGGAGTATTTTCAAGCTCATTAGGACGCACCCTATCCCATTAAAGAATTAATTATTCCAGCGTCAAAACGTCATATAAAAAGCTTCGATGAACTAACAGAGGCGGAGTATGGTGTATATAAATCCTTATGCTAAAACATAGAGTGGATTCTATGTTAAAATAGGGAAAAATCAGTCACGTCTAGAGGAGGTTCAGTTTGTCATGAAAGAATTTGATCAATTTAAAAATAATGATGAGAAAAGCGATAAAAAGAAGAAGCAGTTCACGATTATTAAGGACGACTCCACGGATGGTCATGGTGGTTATGGTGTAGGCTCCATCAGCCTTGAGAATATGACCCCGGTTATCGTGGATCCGAATGAAGAGAAGGCCTTTGTTGATATGGGGGCTCTGCATGCCCGCAGCGCGGTTGAGAAGCGGGTGAAGTTTATTACGGATCGTGAAGTTGTAGCGAACGGTTTATTGTACTGGATCGTCTGGGTTACGGTGGATAATCAGGCAGGAAAGCCAAGCTACTATGGAGTAGCTGGAAGTGAAATCGTCGTCGATCGTTCCATTAAACGAGGCTATAAGCTGATGCCCGAGCATGTGAACCATATGGACAAGTCCTTAAAAGGAAAATTTGTTGTCGACCATATGGATGAAAAGTCAAGGACGATTCTCGGTGAGTATCTCCGTGAATTTAAGCCCGAACTATGGGAAAATACAAACCAGGAACTAAAAGACTCCCTCGGTGTCCAGTAAATTATAAGAAAAAGCACTTTCCTCAGAGAAAGTGCTTTTTTACTGTCTAATATTATGGAATTCTCTTAAAATCAGGGGCCCTCATAGTATTAATTCTTCCAGATAAGCTCCCTTTTCTTTAAGACTCAGTTTCGAGATAACTCGGGTCCATTGCCATAAAAAGGATGGGGCGGCTACGGAAACAACTCGCTTTCCTGCGGGGGAACTGGCAAGCCTCCTCAGTCGTTACCACTCCTTGTGGGGTCTCGCCTAGCTCCTTCTCCCGCGGGAGTCTCGTCGTTTCCTCCGCCACCCCAACGATATCTAGTGAACGGACCTTTCCAGAAGAGGAAAGGTCTTCTCCTTAATCTGTATTAAATGCTTTTATAACAGGCTATCGTGCATCGTTACATCCTGAAAACAGGTGTAAAACCATACGTCTTAATTCCACATCAAGCAGGTATGTTTGATGTGATTTCGAGCATCTGATTTGGCCAGGTCCGGAGGGGGATGATGAAGACTCCTGCGGGATGAACATGATCGGTGAGACCCCGGAGAGCTTTAGCTCGAGGAGGCTCAGCACATGCCCGCGGAAAGCGAATCATCCCCCGCAGGACCTTTAAACTAATCCGATATCTCGAAACTGAGTCTTCAACAATCCGGCCCTATTGTTAAAGACTCGAATTCGAGATGTTGTGGGAAAAGGTGATTTGCTAATCTACAAAGCACAAAGAAAGCTTAATGGAACAAGTTTCACATTTAAGGAAGCTTGCCGTAACAGACTAAAAAATTGACTATCCTGTAAATTCCAGTTTACGAAAGGTATTTTTGTGCTACAATAAGAACAAACGTTCGTATTAAGGGGTTGATCAACTATGGATAGCCGCAATCGGGACAGGGGTACAATTAAGTGGACATCGTTAATGCTCCCGGAGCATGTAGAGATGATAAGGAAATTATGGAAGGAAGATGAGCGGGTAGAGAAAGGGATTATTGATGAACAGAAAGCCATCGAGATTGATTTTTTACTGCAGCGGGCTTTGAACGACGATTTGACGGTACGGGTCAAAATCCATAATGGTTTTGACTATGAAGAGTTTCCAATGAAAATGGAGTATATTCATAAACTGAAACGCAAAGTCTATGGGGTGCACTGGGAAACGAAAGAAAACATTCAAATTTCACTGGATGACCTTACCGATGTTTCAATTATTTAGGTGAATAATTTGTTCACAAAATGTTCACCTAAAAAATGGTCGAAAGGGTACTCGGAATCTTGACGTACTGGCAGAATGGGTAATATATTTAGTAACACATGGTTATACATGTATTTACTAGGACAAGGAAAACGACCGGGTTGCCGCCGGTCGTTTTCTTTGTGTTTTTTTAAGTATTTCAAGCCCCTCATTTAAAAGAACCAGTCTACTACATCTTTGAACCATGGATCATTTTTAAACTCATTTTCGATCTCTTCTTTGTTCTTATCCTCATCGCCGCCGCAAACTTCTTTTGGAATATCACTTTTTTCCATATACATGAGGCGTTCTTTCGGGCAATTAGGACCGGACCTGTGTCCAGTTTCCGGATCAATATAAACCCCTTTTACATCCGGGGTTGGAATAAACGCTGCAGATGGTAGTGGTTCATGAATCGCCTCCATGGTGTCTGCCCAAACGGCTTTGGCATATCTTCTTTCATTGAATGTTTCAATTTTTCTTCCACCTTCATCATGGCCCACCCAAACCCCTGATACAAATTGAGGACTAAAGCCAATCATCCAGCTGTCATAATCCGTAGTACCAGATTTTCCGCCGTACATACGAGTTAGTTTTCCTTTAATAGGAGTGCCCGTAACAGACGCATATCCATCAAGAGAAGAGTCAAACATCCCTGTCATCATGTGAGTAATCGTAAAGGCACGGTTCGGGTCAATTTCTTTCTCTTTATTAAAAACGGGCTGATATTCAAAAAGTATATTTTCGTGACGGTCTGTAATTTTCTCAATGGTGTGTCCTTCAAGAGATTCAGAGCCTTTCACCATTTTTCCGTAGGCACTCATCATTTCAAAAAGAGAGATAGAGGTAGAACCAAGGGCAAGAGAAGGGACAGGTTTAGCACGACTCGAGATTCCAAATGTGTCCAGTGTATTTACCAGCTTCTCGGGCCCAATATCCATGTTGGTGGCTACAGCATAAATATTGTCAGAAACCGCCAGTGCCTGGGCCATTGTAATCGGTTTGTCCGCATACTGGTCTCCAAAGTTGGTTGGACTGTAGACTTTTCCGTTATCTCCTATCTCAAAATCGGTCGGTTTACTTTCGATCATAGTGACCGGTGAGTATCCTTCTGCCAGCGCCGCGTAATATAGAAATGGTTTTATAGTCGATCCCACCTGACGCTTAGCCTGTGTAGCTCGATTATAAGCACTGGTTTCATAATCGCGGCCGCCGATCAGAGCGGTAATGGCACCGTTATGACTATTCATAATAGTAGCGGCGATCTGGATATCTTCCTCTGCTGAAATATGGCGGTCAATCTGTTTTTCTAAAGTCTTCTGATGATCTTCTATGAGCGTCGTATGAATGTGATAACCGCCTGTTTTAACTTCCTCTGCCGAAATATCCAGGATTCTGGAAGCCTCTGCGACGACTTGGTCCTGAAAGTATGGAGCAGCTTCTTTGTCGGAGCTGTCAGAGTGCTCCGAGTAGACAAGACTCGCTTCTACTGCTTCATTTTTTTCAGAAGAAGTAATAAAGCCGCTTTTCTCCATTTCCCCCAAGATCAATTTTTGGCGTGAGGCCGCGTTCTCTGCATTGTTCAGAGGAGAATAATAGCTGGGACCTTTTGGGACGCCTGCAAGCATAGAGGCTTCCGTCAGCGTTAATTCTTCTGCGTTTTTATTAAAGTAATAACGGCTCGCTGCTTCAATTCCATAGGCTCCATGACCATAGTAGATCGTGTTTAAGTAGCCTTCCAGAATTTCATCTTTATTATAAAAGATCTCCAGTCTGAGGGCATAGAGAGCCTCTTGGATTTTTCTCTTCCATGTTTTATCATGTGATAAATAAAGATTACGAGCGTACTGCTGAGTAATGGTGCTCGCGCCTTCCACCATGCTCATTTGTTTAAGGTCGGTTAAAGCAGCACCAGCTATCCGCTTGAAATCAAAGCCGAAATGATCGTAAAATCGACGGTCCTCAATAGCGATCGTCGCTTCTTTAATGGCATCCGGCATCTCATCTACGGTAATCCAGTATCGTTCTTCCGCTCCATGATCTTCCCCAATAATATTCTCTCCCTGACTATAATAAACCGTATTCTGTTCGGTCATTAAAGAAGGAGGGCCCTGGGTAATGGCGAATCCTAAGACAAACAAAAATCCGGCTCCTGTTAACACAAGGCCGATCAATGTCCATTTGAGCGCTCGCTTTGACCAGCGGTATGTCGTTCGTATAAAAAGGATCATTCTTCTAGACTCCCAACTGTTAAGAATGAATAAAGACTGCTATTATTATGTGAGAATACGTAGTAAAATAAACCTCTCATGACGAATTATGTAATAGAGAACTATGGATATACAAAGGAGAATGCATAGATGAGCACGTGGTTTACTGAGAAGCAGACAGAAAATTTCGGAATTACGGCTAAAGTTAAACAGTCCCTTCATAACGAAAAAACAGATTTTCAGGAGTTAGAAATGCTTGAGACAGAAGAGTGGGGCAACATGCTGGTGCTCGACGACATGGTTATGACCACGGAAAAAGATGAGTTTGTTTACCATGAGATGCTTGCCCATGTACCCCTCCACACCCACCCGAGTCCGAAACAGGTTCTGGTAGTCGGCGGCGGAGATGGTGGTGTGATTCGTGAAGTACTGAAGCATGAAAGTGTTGAAAGAGCCACACTTGTAGAAATTGATGGCAAAGTTATTGAATACTCCAAACAATATCTGCCTTCTATTGCCGGTGCTCTGGACGATGAGCGGGTAGAGGTTAAGGTGGCAGATGGCTTCATGCACATTGCAGAAAGCGAACGTGCTTATGACGTCATTATGGTAGATTCAACAGAACCGGTGGGTCCTGCTGTTAATCTATTTTCAAAAGGCTTCTATGAAGGGATTGCGAAAGCATTAAAAGAAGACGGAATCTTCGTTGCTCAGACTGATAACCCCTGGTTCAAGGCTGATTTAATTCGACAGGTTTATGGAGATGTAAAAGAAACATTTCCGATCACAAAAGTGTACACGGCCAATATACCAACGTATCCAAGCGGTCTTTGGACGTTTACGATGGGAAGTAAAATCTATGATCCTCTTCAGGTTCCTGCTCATCGGTTTACAGAGATGGAAACGAAGTATTATACAGAGGAGCTTCACCAGGCCTGCTTTGCTTTACCAAAATTCGTTAAAGATTTGACGAAAGGGTGAGTTCGATGAGATTTGATGAAGCCTATTCTGGAAAAGTGTTTATCATGAGCCGGGCTTCGGAACAGGAGGCGGATGCCGTAATTTACGGGATGCCAATGGACTGGACTGTCAGCTTCCGTCCGGGCTCACGATTTGGTCCGAGCCGCATCCGCGAAGCCTCGATCGGCCTTGAAGAATATAGTCCTTATCTGGATAGACATTTAGAGGAAATCAAGTACCACGATGCAGGTGATTTGCTCCTCCCCTTTGGAAATCCCCAGAGGAGTATTGATATTATTGAAGGCTATATGGATGAACTTTTGGAGAAAGGGAAAATACCTTTCGGACTGGGCGGCGAGCATCTGGTTACATGGCCAGTCTTAAAAGCGATGTACAGGAAATATCCAGAACTTGCAGTGATTCATATTGATGCTCATGCTGACCTCAGGGAAGAATACGAAGGAGAGACGCTCTCCCATTCGACTCCTGTTAGGAAAGCATGCGAGCTGATCGGAGCTGAAAACGTGTATTCGTTTGGTATCCGCTCAGGGATGAGAGAAGAGTTTCAATATGCGAAAGAAAGCGGCATGTTCATGGCGAGATATGAAGTGCTTGAGCCTCTGAAAAAAATTCTACCAGACCTGTCTGGGCGTCCCGTTTATGTAACCATTGATATTGATGTACTTGATCCTGCCTATGCCCCGGGAACGGGGACAGCAGAAGCAGGAGGGATTTCCTCTAAGGAGCTTCTTGCTTCCATTCATGAAATCGCAAGCAGCGATTTAAACGTGGTAGGGGCTGACCTTGTTGAAGTGGCTCCCGCTTATGACCCGACAGAAAAGACTCCGATTGCAGCCAGTAAATTCTTACGCGAAATGCTTTTGGGGTTTGTAAAATAAATGATAGAATGAAACAGCCGCTATGATTTTTCATAGGGGCTTTTCTATATGAGATGAATAAAGGAGCGCTTCTTTTGGATAAAAAGATTATAGGCATTACGCTTACGTATGCCATTATCATGATGAGTCTAATTCTTGTAACGTTTATAGGGGAATGGAACCCTTCAGGGTATAGTTATTCGCTTAGTAATGAGACACTAACAATTGAAAAAGGACTATTCTCTAAAGAAACCACTGAAATTGCTATTGAAGATCGAATCGATCAAGCAATCAGCTTTTCGTTATCCATCTCCGAGGAGAATCAGCAGTGGAGAATGGATGTCATTGTGATTGGACTGTTGCTGCCATTTCTATTGTTATTATTTGTTCCGGACCGTCGTCCTTTTAAGAAACAACTATCCTATCCCTGGTTTGCGGTGATTGTCGCAGCACTTGTCGTGTTATATGCAAGTTACAGTGTACCGGCTCATATCACCGAGATAAGTGATATCCAAAATCAGGTGGACACGTTGGTTCAGGAGTAACGAAGCCAGCGGATCCTCTTGCGTTTTTGTGAATGAATTCTTATAATAAACAAGTTATAGTGTACGTAAACCCTTTGGAGGGAGGACGAAGAAATGACAAGTAATGCTAAGGACATCCAGGTGCAGCTCGTTACGGAAATCAGAGACACGGATCGCAAAGAGACGATGGAAGTAAACGAAGCCGGTCAGTTTTTTGCGCGTGGTCAGACTCAGGTGATTACTTTTACAGAACATCCTGATGAAGGAGATCCTGTAAATACGATGATCACCGTTAAGCCAGGGCATGTCAGCATAAAACGAAGCGGTGGTATAGATATGCGTCAGGTTTTTCAGCCTGAAGTAGAAACAGAGAATTTATATCATCATACTTATGGTGATTTCCATATGAAAACTTATACAGAAGAAATGGAGTTCAGTTCCCTTGATGAAGCAATGGGCGGCCGATTATTTCTTCATTATCAGATGACGTTGAATCATGAAGTAACGCAGGATCATCGCTTGACATTGACGTTTGAGGAGGAGAGTGAATCATGAATATCGTTGAACAAATGGAAGAAAATCTGAAGAAAGAAATCATCCGCGCCGTGCTTTCAGCTGAGCTTGCCGGAGAAGAGGAAATGCCTGAGGTTGTGTTAGAGCAGCCAAAGGATAAAGCTCACGGCGATTACGCAACAAACATGGCCATGCAGCTCGCCAGAATAGCAAAGAAAAATCCGCGTGCGATTGCTTCAGAACTTGTTGAACAATTTGATCGATCACAAGCCTCAATAGAAAAAATAGAAATTGCAGGTCCAGGCTTTATTAATTTCTATATGAACAATCAGTACTTGACTGAACTGGTTCCTTCCATTCTGGAAGCCGACAGTCAGTATGGTCGCAGCGAAAGTGGGAAAGGTCATAGGATTCAAGTGGAATTTGTATCTGCTAATCCGACCGGAACCTTGCACCTTGGTCACGCACGGGGAGCAGCAGTAGGGGACTCGTTATGCAACGTGCTGGATGCTGCAGGCTACGATGTTTCCAGAGAGTACTATATTAATGATGCCGGGAACCAAATGGCTAATCTTGCGCTTTCTGTAGAAGCTCGTTACATGCAGGCATTAGGGAAAGAATGGGAGGTGCCGGAAGACGGATACCACGGCCGTGATATCGTAGAACTCGGGAAAAAGCTTGCTTCTGAAGAGGGAGAGAAATGGGCAGAAGAATCTGCACAGGATCGTTTGAAGTTCTTCCGTGAGTACGGTTTGCAATATGAACTGAATAAGATTAAAACGGATCTGGAAGAATTTAGAGTCCCTTTTGATGAATGGTTCTCAGAAACTTCGCTATATGAAGGCGACCGGATTGAACATGCGCTGCAGGTTCTGAAAGAAAAAGACTTTGTCTATGAAAAGGACGGAGCTACCTGGTTTGAGACAACGAAATTCAGTGATGATAAAGATCGCGTCCTCATTAAAAATGATGGCACGTACACTTATCTGACGCCGGATATCGCTTATCACAAAAACAAACTGGACCGCGGGTTCGATACACTTATCAATATTTGGGGTGCCGATCACCATGGATATATTCCACGTATGAAAGCAGCGATTCAAGCCCTGGGCTATGATGAAGATACGCTTGAGGTGGAGATTATCCAAATGGTCAACCTCTTCCAGAATGGCGAAAAAGTGAAGATGAGCAAGCGTACTGGGAAAGCTGTTACCCTTCGTGAATTGATGGAGGAAGTTGGTATTGACGCAATGCGTTATTTCTTCTCCATGCGTTCTAGTGATTCACATCTGGATTTTGATATGGACCTGGCCCGCTCAGAATCTAATGAAAATCCTGTTTATTATGTACAGTACGCTCACGCCCGCATATGTACGATGCTGAAACAGGCAGAAGAAAAGGGACTGACGGATGATACGTTTAACGGAAGTCTTTTAACAGCTGAAAAAGAAGAAGATCTACTAAAAAGGCTTGGTGAATTTCCGCAGCTGGTCGCAGATGCTGCAGAAAAAAGAACCCCTCACCGTGTGACTCAGTATGCATTTGATCTGGCATCTAATCTTCACAGTTTTTACAATGCGGAGAAAGTACTCGATCAGGAAAATCCAGAGCTTACAGCTTCACGACTTTCACTAATGAAAGCTGTCCGAATTACTCTGAGCAATGCGCTGAAAATCATCGGTGTTTCCGCACCAGAACAGATGTAAGTTCATAAAATGATTAAAGGGCGTCTTCGCATAAAAAAAGAGCAGGGCGCTCTTTTTTTGTGACATTCTTTGCCCCAGTACTTATGTATTCATAAAGCCGTCTGTTTTTGATAGCCTCTGTTATAGTTTATTGTTGTTTTTCATAAGGCTTATTACGCAATAGCGCCGTTTAGTTGAAGACTCAGTTTCGAGATAATTTGGGTCCGTTACGATATTTGGAGAAGGGCTTGTGGGGAAATAGCTCGTCTTGTTCCATCACCCAGGCACTCGAGACATAAGCCGTTCATCAACGGACGGCAAGACCACCGTCCTTTTGATGCTCGGCTTATGCTGTTCGTGTCTATCGGGGTGATTCCACATTTGGACACTTTCCTATGGCCCTACACGACGTAGGGTCGATCGACGTTGCCACAGGACGTGGCGACCTTAGTCGATCCTCCTTATACCATGAGCTTCCTCGCTCGTTTCACTCCCTGCGGGATCTCACCTAGTTCCTTCTCCCATGGGAGTCTCGCCATTTCCCACCGCCCCAACTGTATTAGGGCGAACGGACCCTTCGGAAAGAGAGTATCCTATCTCCTTATCCCGCCTGAAATACTTATATAACAGGCTATCCAGCGTAGTTCCAGCCTGAAAAGGATATACGCCTATGTTGTTATTTCTTCTCAAGCGGGTGAATAACGAAGCTGTTTCGAGTTTCTGATTCGGCCAGGTCCGGAGGGGGACGATGTAGACTCCTATTTTAAAAGCGGAAGCACCTTGCTCAGCGGCGTATGGACTGGACTGAGCTGGCGGAGATAAAGAAAACACGAAGAGCGGAGCGATTCGATGTTGCCTTATCGTACAGAAGTGAGGGAAGTCTCACTAGCCGCTAGGTGCTGGAGCTGGATAGCACTACATGTCGTTTAGGACATGATTGACGTTTGCAACTTCCTGAAGGGTAAGAGCGGGATGAACATGATCGGTGAGCTCCCGAAGGGCTGTTAAGCCCGAGGAAGCTCACCACATGCCCGCGGAAAGCGAAGTCGTCCTCCGCAGGACCTTCCACATAACCAATATCTCGAAACTGAGTCTTCAAGTATTGGGAGCTTTAACTTAAAATCAACACGAAAGTTTAACAGATCCAATTGATAAAATAGGAACAATAAAGTTTGGTATTGAAAGAAAGCGTAAAGGATAGATGATGAAAAGGAGGACGAGCATGTGAAAGAGATTATTTTAGCGTTAGTCACTGGTTTAGTTGTTGGTATTGTATTTGCAGCTTTAAAACTTCCGATTCCAGCCCCGCCTGCACTAGCTGGAGTGGCTGGAATTGTTGGTATTTACTTAGGTTTTAAAGTTATGATGTGGATGGGTCCCGTGTTTACGGAAATTTTTAAATAAATCAAAGTAAAGGTCGCAGCTTTGCTGCGATCTTTTCATTGATTTTAGTACTTAGAGAGCGGTTATTAAGCCAGCTTTCATTAAATGGTACGGCATCTTTCATATCTTGAAAGTAAGCGTCGCGAACCGCTGCGATGAACGTTTTGTCATAAACATAGGTATTCACTTCTTTATTTAAAAAGAAGCTTCTCCTGTCGAAATTCGCGGTACCGATATCCGCACATTCCCCGTCCACTATGAATACTTTCGAGTGGTAAAATCCTGCATCAAAAAATTTAATATGAGCTCCTCTTTGGTAAAGTTCGTTCAGAAAAACGATGCCGGCTTCCTTAACAAACGGATGGTCCGATTTCATAGGGACTAAGATGTATAGTGCAATTCCGTTTTTTAAAGCATTTTTTAATGAATGGAGCAGATCATGGGTAGGAATGAAGTAAGGCGTTCCTATTATAATTTCTTTTGAAGCAGAGCGGATTAACCGGTTAAATTCTTCCGCTACACCAATTCCATCCGAGTCAAGGACGGATACTTTCTTCCCTTCAGGGTGTCTTAATTTTATGGTTGCTAACTTCTCCCCGGTGGATTCGTACCAGTCTTTTAGGAAAACAGCATGAAGTTTCTCAACTACTGCGCCTGTGTATCGCAAATGGTAATCACGCCAGTCTCCAAATTTTGGGTTATGTCCAGTATAGTTGCTCCCCACATTGAACCCTCCAATATAGGCCACCTTTCCATCAATCACTGTAATTTTTCGGTGGTTTCTCCGATTTAAATGGTAGAAGAACAAAGGAAATCTGAGTTTTTCAGCGAATGCAAAGTGAACGCCAGCTGCTTTAAGTTCATTCCTTATCTGTTTATTGATCAGGTAGCACCCTAGACGATCACCAAGCAGGTGAACAGATACTCCTTCCTGCGCTTTTTTCTTTAATATGTCTAAAAATTTCCTGCTGATTTCATTCCGGTCGATGAGAAAGAAGCTGATGTCGACTCTTACTTTAGCTTCAGCAATATCCTGAAAGAATGCTTCAAAGAGCGTTAATCCATTAGAAAAAAGTTCGTATTGACCGTGTGTTTCTTCAGTATTTATCGGATATCCTGTTTTTTTGTGGGATATTTGTCCCATTTTAAAATCTGTAATTAACAGTAAAATAAAGGTAGCTATACTAATCAGTATGATTACGACTATCATGTTTCCGCCTCCCAGTGCCATCTGTCGCTTAGTCTTCCCATATGATTTCTTTTCAATAGGAAAAAAATGAAAACATGTTGACTGAATGCTCATTCATAATTTATAGTAAAGCTATAAGATTCAGAAATTTCTAAGTTTCTGGACCGATAAAAAAGGAGAATCGCATCTGCGATAACAACTAAGAGGGGGAGAACAAATGAATCCGTTGTTACTTGCAAACTGGATTTTGTTCCTTGGCGTTACGATTTATGGATTATACTTATTTGTAAGCGTTGTCCGTACACGTATCGCTTATATTAAGATGGGGAAGAAGTTTGAGTTTGATGGTAAGATTAAAAGACGTATGCAGAAGATTGGGATTTATGTATTTGGTCAAAAGAAACTTTTGAAGGACAAGAAATCCGGAGCGATCCACGTTATGATGTTTTACGGTTTTATTCTTGTTCAGTTTGGGGCCATTGATTTTATTTGGAAAGGACTAGCTCCTGACTCGCATTTGCCGCTTGGTCCGTTTTATCCAGGATTTACATTTTTCCAGGAGATTGTAACGTTAACGATTATTGTAGCTGTGATCTGGGCGTTTTACCGCCGTTATATAGAAAACCTCGTCCGTTTGAAGAGAAGCTTTAAAGCAGGACTTGTACTTATTTTTATTGGAACATTGATGGTAACTGTTCTTGTAGGGAACGGTATGGGAATAATCTGGCACGGCCATGAAGGAGCCTGGACAGAACCAGTTGCGACGTTAATTGCAAACGCTTTCTCATGGCTTCCTCCGGCAGCTGCTGCTACTGTATTCTTTATTATGTGGTGGATTCACCTGCTTATCCTGCTTACATTCCTAGTGTACGTGCCACAATCCAAGCATGCGCACTTGCTGGCAGCACCGGTCAATGTTTTCTTAAGCCGTGAAGATCCTCCGGGCAAACTGAAACCGATTGATTTTGAAATGGATGAAGAAGCAGACGAAGAAGATGTTTCCTTTGGTGTTGGAAAAATTGAAGAACTGAACCAACTGCAGATGATTGACCTGTATGCCTGTGTGGAATGTGGACGCTGTACCAATGTTTGTCCTGCTTCAGGATCAGGTAAAATGCTTTCACCAATGGATTTACTTATTAAAATGAGGGATCATTTGACTGAAAAAGGTGCCGCTGTCACGGGTCAGTCACCCTGGGTCCCTGCTTATGCCTTCTCAGGTACAGAAGGAAACACACTGGCTCAAATGGCACGCACTAAGGGAACAGATGAAGCGGCCGCTACCGTGGAAGCTGCCCACAATAAAAACTTAATTGGCGATGTCATTACAGAGGAAGAATTATGGGCCTGCACCACTTGTCGAAATTGTGAGGATGCCTGCCCGGTTATGAATGAACACGTTGATAAGATCATCGATCTTCGCCGCTATCTTGTTCTTACAGAAGGAAAAATGGATCCGGACGGCCAAAGAGCGATGATGAATATTGAACGCCAGGGGAATCCGTGGGGACTTTCCAAGAAGGAAAGAGAAGACTGGAGAAGCCTCGATGAAGAAGCTCATATCCCTACTGTGAAAGAACTGAAGAAGTCAGGAGAGGAATTCGAATATCTTTTCTGGGTAAGTTCGATGGGATCTTACGATAACCGCAGTCAGAAAATCGCCGTCGCCTTTGCTAAACTGATGAATAAAGCTGGAATTAAATTTGCGATTCTCGGTAATAAAGAGCAAAACTCCGGTGATACAGCACGCCGCATGGGCAACGAATTTCTGTTCCAGGAACTGGCTGAAAAAAACATGAAAGAATTTGAAAAAAATGATGTGAAAAAGATCATTACCATTGATCCGCACGCTTATAACATTTTCAAAAATGAATACCCGGATTTCGGTCTTGAAGCGGAAGTTTATCACCATACCGAAATGCTTTCTGAATGGCTGAAAGAAGGCCGTCTGAAGCCGGAAGGTGTAGTAAATGAGAAGATCACCTATCACGACAGCTGTTACTTGGGCCGTTACAATGAAGTTTACCAGCCGCCTCGAGAAGTACTTGAAATGATTCCTGGCGTAGAGGTGGTCGAAATGAAGCGTAATCGATCCAATGGAATGTGCTGTGGAGCTGGCGGAGGCATGATGTGGATGGAAGAAAAATCAGGAAACCGTGTGAACGTAGCTCGTACAGAACAGGCGCTTGAAGTAGAACCAACGATGATTTCAAGTGGATGTCCATTCTGTCTAACCATGTTATCGGATGGTACCAAAGCTAAAGAAGTGGAAGAAGAAGTGAGTACAATGGATATAGCAGAGATTCTGGCCAAATCCATTTTTGAATCAACAGAAGAAAAGACAGCGTAAGTACTTGGAATATCTCGTCATTTATTAGAAAAAAATTATGAAAATTGTGGAAAGTGTACACTATTTTAGGTACACTTTCCTTATGAGGACAAATTGAGCGAGCGTTCAATCGCCAATTTTGAAAGCGTTATCACAAAGAGGAGGAATATAAAAATGCGTAAAACAGTAATCGTGTCAGGGGCTCGTACTCCATTTGGAAAATTCGGGGGCGCTCTTGCTCCTTTAACAGCTTCCCAGCTTGGAGGCATCGTTATCAAAGAGGCTTTAGAGCGTGCTGGATACAAGGGTGAAGAAGTAGATGAAGTAATCATGGGGAGCGTTTTACAGGGAGGACAGGGACAGCTGCCGTCCCGCCAGGCCGCGCGTGAAGCTGGAATTCCATGGCACGTGAAAACAGAGACCGTGAACAAGGTGTGCGCTTCTGGAATGAGGAGTGTAACGATGGCTGATCAGTTCATCCGTTTAGGCGAGGAGGATGTCATCGTAGCGGGCGGAATGGAAAGCATGAGCAATGCTCCTTATTTCATGCCAAAAGCACGCTGGGGATTACGAATGGGAGACGCTCCGGTTAAAGATATGATGGTACACGATGGTCTTATCTGTTCATTCGAAAATGTACACATGGGTAACTACGGAAACCGTACAGCTGAAGAATTCGAGTTAACACGTGAAGCGCAGGATGAGTGGTCATATAACAGCCATCAGCGCGCAGCCCAGGCTATTGAAAACGGAACGATGGGTGAAGAAATCGTGTCTGTAGAAGTACCGCAGCGAAAAGGGGACCCGGTTGTCGTCGACACAGATGAAGCACCAAGAAAAAATACAACTGTAGAAGCTCTTTCTAAACTGCGCCCAGTGTTCGACAAAAATGGAACGATTACGGCTGGTAATGCGCCAGGTGTCAACGACGGAGCATGCGCGATGCTGCTCATGTCTGATGAAAAAGCAAACGAACTAGGGCTTGAATTCCTGGCAACCGTCCTTGCTCATGATGAAATTGCTGTGGAAGCTCAAGACTTCCCTCAAACCCCGGGTCTGGTCATTAATAAACTATTGAAAAAAGCAGGAAAATCCATAGAAGATATTGATTTATTTGAAGTGAATGAAGCATTTGCAGCCGTGTCTTTAGCCAGTGGAAAAATTGCCGGTCTTGATCCGGAGAAAGTAAATGTAAACGGAGGAGCTGTAGCCCTTGGACACCCGATCGGGGCAAGCGGGGCGAGAATCTTACTTACACTTGCTTATGAATTGAAGCGCCGCGGAGGCGGTCTTGGAATTGCAGCTATTTGTTCCGGTGGCGGCCAGGGCGATGCCGTATTAATCGAAGTACCAAAGGCATAAAGGGGGACTACTGAATGTCAATTAAAAAAGTCATGGTCATCGGTGCAGGTCAAATGGGCGCGGGGATCGCTCAAGTGTTTGCTCAGGCTGGTCTAAGCGTCACCTTAAACGATCTGGACCAGCAAGCTTTAGACAAAGGAATCGAAGGTATTAAGAAAAGACTCGAGCGAGCAGTAGAAAAAGACAGAATTTCTGAGACTGAAAAAAATAAAACGTTGGACCTTCTATCTGGTACTACAGACATGAACGACGCTTCTAACTGTGATCTCGTTGTCGAAGCTGTGGTTGAAAATATGGATATAAAAACAAAAGTATTCAAGAGTCTGGATGAAATCACACCCGAACACGCCATTTTAGCTTCGAATACATCTTCGCTGCCTATTACTGAAATTGCAGCAGCAACGGATCGTCCTTCGCAGGTTATTGGTATGCATTTTATGAATCCAGTACCGGTAATGAAGCTAGTTGAAATCATCCGTGCCATCCAGACCAGTGATGAAACCTATCAAGCGATTGAAGATTTAACGAAAAAAATAAATAAATCGCCGGTTGAAGTAGAAGACTTTCCTGGTTTTGTCTCTAACCGAATCCTGATGCCTATGATTAATGAGGCCATATATACCGTTCACGAAGGCGTAGCATCACCGGAAGATGTGGACACCGTGATGAAACTTGGGATGAACCATCCAATGGGTCCTTTGACTTTGGCAGATTTTATCGGTCTCGATACGTGTCTGTATATTATGGAAGTCCTGCACGAAGGTTTCGGGGACAGCAAGTACCGGCCATGCCCGCTGCTTCGTAAGTATGTGAAAGCAGGCTGGCTTGGCAAGAAATCGGGTCGAGGTTTTTACAGCTACGAATAACAGGTGAAGGAGACGGTGACGATGAATTTAACGTTTACAGATGAACAAGAGATGATGCGGAAGATGGTCCGTGATTTTGCTGAAAAAGAGGTGGCTCCAGCAGTTGAACGTATGGAGAAGGAGGACCGTTTTCCTGTCGAGCTGATTCCGAAAATGGGGGAGCTTGGTTTAATGGGAATTCCTATTCCAGAGAAATACGGCGGATCGGAAATGGATTATATATCTTATATTATAGCAATCCATGAGATCTCTAAGGTAAGTGCAACTCTTGGCGTCATTTTATCTGTTCATACGTCTGTAGGAACAAATCCGATTCTATATTTCGGTACGGAAGAACAGAAAGACAAATACATTCCGAAGCTTGCGAGCGGCGAGTATTTAGGCGCTTTTGCCCTGACCGAACCTAGTGCAGGGTCAGATGCTGGTAGTCTTAGAACGCGTGCTGTAAACAAAGGAGACCATTATGTTTTAAATGGATCGAAGGTATTCATTACCAATGGCGGTCATGCGGATACCTTCATTGTGTTTGCCCGTACGAACCCTGATATTTCGAGTGGTAAAGGATTAAGCGCTTTTATCATTGAACGGGATACGCCGGGTTTTTCGATTGGAAGAGCTGAGAAGAAAATGGGGATGCACGGTTCAAGCACGGTAGAATTGAATTTTGATCAATGCGAAGTTCCTGTTTCACAACTTCTTGGTAAAGAGGGCGAAGGGTACAAAATAGCCTTATCAAATTTAAATATGGGGAGAATCGGAATTGCTGCCCAGGCGCTTGGTATTGCGGAAGCGGCTTATGAGCATGCCGTAGCTTATGCGAAGGACCGTGAGCAGTTTGGACGTCCCATTGCCAAGCATCAGGGAGTTTCGTTTAAGCTCGCTGATATGGCTACAGAAGTAGAGGCATCTAAACTTCTTGTTTATCATGCGGCCTCTTTACAAGCAGCAGGAGTAAAATGTGGAAAAGAAGTATCAATGGCTAAATTGATGTCTTCCAAGACGGCCGTCAAGACAGCCATTGAAGCTGTCCAGGTGCACGGAGGATATGGTTATACAGAAGATTACGCTGTAGAGCGCTTTTTCAGAGATGCTAAAGTTTGCGAAATTTACGAAGGAACAAGCGAAATCCAGCGCATCGTAATCAGCAATCACTTGATTAGAGACTGAGGGGGAAACGAGAATGAATTTTACGCTGACAGAAGAACAGGAAATGCTGAGAAAAATGGTAAGAGACTTTGCCAAAAATGAAGTAGAACCTACGGCCGCAGAACGTGATGAAGAAGAACGGTTTGATCGTGAAATCTTCGATAAAATGGCGGAGCTTGGATTAACAGGAATTCCATGGCCGGAAGAGTATGGAGGAATCGGCTCTGACTTCGTAAGCTACGCGATCGCTGTTGAGGAATTGTCACGTATATGCGCTTCTACGGGCGTCACACTGTCTGCTCATATATCATTAGCCAGCTGGCCGATCTATAAGTTCGGGAATGAAGAACAGAAGAAAACATACCTTTCCCAGCTCGCGACTGGAGAAAAACTGGGTGCTTATGCACTTTCCGAACCAGGAGCTGGAAGTGACGTATCCTCTATGAAAACTCAAGCGAAATTAGACGGCGACCACTATGTACTGAATGGCAATAAAGTGTGGATCACAAACGGTGGAGTGGCCGATATTTATATCGTATTTGCAAAAACCGACCCAGAAGCAGGAGGACGCGGAGTCAGCGGCTTTATCGTGGAGAAGGGAACGCCAGGATTTTCGTTTGGCAAGAAAGAGAAAAAGCTTGGGATTCGTTCTTCACCTACGACCGAACTGATCTTTGAAGATTGTAAAATTCCTAAAGAAAACTTGCTCGGAAAAGAGGGAGAAGGTTTTAAAATTGCGATGATGACGTTAGACGGCGGACGAAACGGAATAGCTGCTCAGGCAGTTGGGATTGCGCAGGGTGCATTAGATGAAGCTGTCGCCTACGCAAAAGATCGAGAGCAATTCGGCAAGCCGATTGCGAAGCTTCAGGGCATTTCATTTAAATTAGCCGATATGGCTACAGAAATTGAAGCAGCCCGGCTGCTTACTTACCAAGCCGCTTACTTTGAATCAGAAGGACTCCCTTATTCGAAAGCTTCTGCCATGGCTAAATTGTATGCAGGCGATGCAGCGATGAGAATTACAACAGAGGCCGTACAAGTACATGGCGGCTATGGATATACGAAGGATTACCCTGTGGAACGTTATATGCGTGATGCGAAGATTACGCAGATTTATGAAGGGACGCAGGAGATCCAGCGTCTTGTAATCGGCCGAATGGTCAGCAGCTAATGAATAAATCTTCAAGCGGAAAGGGGCTGTCCCATGCATCCACTTGCAGAACGAATACAAAAACAGGATATGCGAGCCCTTGCCCGCGCTATCACTCTTGTGGAAAGCGATGATGACGAGAAATTATCATTAATGAGCGATATCTTTTCCATTAAAAAATCAGCTCATTACATCGGAATCACCGGATCTCCAGGGGCAGGCAAAAGTTCGTTAATTAACAAACTGCTAACCTATTTGCGCAGTCTGAATCTGAGTGTCGCGGTTATAGCTGTCGATCCCACCAGTCCATTTAGCGGCGGTTCACTGCTTGGGGACCGGACGAGAATGAACCAGCATTTCATGGATTCCGGGATTTTCATTCGCAGTATGGCGACAAGAGGGAACCTGGGAGGGCTAGCGCGCGCCACCAAGGACGCGATCCGGATCTGTGACGCGTACGGGTTTGATATAGTTCTCGTTGAAACGGTGGGAGTCGGTCAGTCTGAACTTGATATTATGAAAGTTGTGGATACGACAGGACTCGTTTTAACTCCCAATAGCGGGGATGTGCTTCAAATCTTTAAAGCAGGCATTATGGAAATAGCAGACCTGTTCGTTATTAATAAAGCTGATCTACCAGGAGTAGAAAAGCTGAAGACGACCCTTGAGGAGTATATGATGATCGCCCAGCCTAAAGGCTGGATCCCGCCAATTGTACAGACGATTTCCACAGAGAACCAGGGAATGGCTGAATTATTTAATCGTATAAAAGAGCATCAGGCTTACCTTTATGAAACAAAGCAAGGGTTCAAACGGAGAAAGCACCAGCTGACGCTTGAAGTCTATGAATTGATTCGAGAGGAAGTGTGGCGCGAGGTGAGAAATGCCATCGAAAAGGATCCTGCTAAACTCAAGTCATTGAACGACGTGGAGGCAGATCCATACCAGCTGGCACACTCCTGGTTTCAAGAATGGATGAGTAAAGGAGAATGACGATGGCTGAAAACCAAGTTCCCTCTTCTATAAAAGATGAAGTCCTGGTTATAAAACGAAGAAATCAAATGATTAAAGGAGCGGTGACCCTATTTATTGAAAAGGGGTTCCACAAAACCACCACTCGTGAGATCGCTAAAGCCTCAGGATTCAGTATTGGTACCCTATATGAATATATTCGTAAAAAGGAAGACGTGCTCTTTCTTGTCTGTGATTCTATTTACCAGCGTGTGAAGGAACGGATGGAAGCTTCTATTGATCCCACCCAGACGAGTATAAAGAGTCTAATTCATGCCATACAGTCCTATTTTCAGCTTATGGACGATATGCAGGATGAAGTTCTTGTCATGTATCAGGAAGTTAAATCTTTATCACGCGATGCACAGGAATATGTTCTTCAAAAAGAACGAGATATGGTAGCCATGCTTGAACAGGTGATTTTGAACAGCTTACCTGAACATCACTCCAAAGAGGAAGTTAAGCTGATTGCCAATAATATATTTGTTCAAGGACAAATGTGGGGGTTCAGACGTTGGATTCTGCAGCGTTCTTTTACGCTGGAATCTTACACTGAAGGACAAATCCAATTGCTTCTTCAAGGTTTGAACACCCAGGAAAAAGAACGATCCTAATTAAAGGAGGAACTCGGACATGGAACAACCAACGGTTTATCAACCGAAAAACCCCGTCCGTTTTGTGACAGCATCCAGCTTGTTTGATGGGCACGATGCTTCTATCAATATTATGAGACGTATTCTGCAATCTACAGGAGCAGAAGTGATTCACCTCGGCCATAACCGCTCTGTCGAAGATGTGGTGAATGCAGCAGTGCAGGAAGATGTGCAGGGAATTGCTATTTCTTCTTACCAAGGCGGGCATGTGGAGTACTTTAAATATATGGTTGATCTGCTAAACCAAAAAGGAGCTGGCCACATACGTGTTTACGGCGGAGGCGGAGGCGTAATCATTCCGAGGGAAATTAAAGAGCTGCATGACTACGGAGTCGCTCGAGTATTCTCACCGGAAGATGGACGCACGTTAGGTCTGCAGGGAATGATTAATCAGATGATTGAAGAATGTGATTTTATTCCGCCGCTTAACGTAGAAAAAGGAATTGAGGAACTGACAGAGGGGAATCACCAGGCGATCGCCCGGTTTATTACGTATGTAGAAAACACCCCGAAAGAAGAGCGGGAAGCAGTAGCCGCTTTTGAAACCGCCGTTGAAAATACCCAGAAAAAGACGATCCCTGTCCTTGGAATTACAGGCACAGGAGGAGCAGGAAAAAGCTCCCTTACCGATGAATTAATTCGTCGCTTTATAAACGAAATTCCAGATAAAAAGATAGCTATCCTTTCTGTGGACCCCACGAAAAAGAAAACAGGCGGCGCTCTGCTGGGCGACCGTATTCGTATGAATGCAATTTTCAACCCAAGGGTTTATATGAGATCACTTGCTACGCGGGGAGCACGCTCGGAACTTTCTACTGCCGTGGAAGAGTCTATTCATGTTCTGAAGGCTGCCGGCATGGACATGATCATTGTAGAAACGAGCGGAATCGGCCAGGGGGATGCCGCGATTACCGATATAACCGATTTATCAATGTATGTCATGACTTCCGAATTTGGGGCTCCGTCTCAACTGGAGAAAATTGATATGATTGATTTTGCCGATTTTATTGTGATTAACAAGTTTGAACAAAAGGGTTCTGAAGATGCTATGAATCAGGTTAAAAAACAATATCAGAGGAGCCACATGCTGTTTCATGAGGACGATGCTCAGTTTCCTGTTTACGGAACAATTGCGAGCCAATTTAATGATCCTGGTACCAACACACTTTTCGCAGCCATTGTTGATCAGTTGAACGAAAAATTCTCCTGGCAGGACGACACCTCTTTTGAGCGCGTAAGCAAAGTAGAGAAGCAGAACGTAATTATTCCTAATGATCGAAAACAATACTTACGAGATCTTTCACTCGCTGTCCGCGATTATCACGAAAACACAAAAACACAGGCTGAAAAAGCCCGCAAACTTTATCAATTGAAAGGCACGCTTGAACAGCTTGAGGACGAAGCCGCAAAAGAAAGTATCGGGCGGCTTATTGAAGATTATGAACGAACAATAGACCGCGAAGCGAAAGAAAAATTGGACGACTGGGATGGTCTGCATAAGCGTTACAGCGGGGATACCTACACCTTCAAAGTGAGAGACAAGGAAATTACCATGGATCTTACAACCGAAAGTTTGACCGGTTTGAAAGTTCCTAAAGTTGCTCTGCCTAAATATTCGGATTGGGGCGACCGCTTAAGCTGGCTGCTCAGGGAAAATGTTCCCGGCGCTTTTCCATTTACAGCCGGAGTTTTCCCGTTTAAGCGAAAAGGAGAAGACCCTAAACGCCAATTCGCCGGGGAAGGGACACCGGAACGCACCAATCGCCGCTTCCATTATTTATCTGAGGGAGACGAAGCTAAGCGTTTAAGTACAGCGTTTGATTCTGTGACTTTATATGGTGAAGATCCCGATGAACGTCCGGATATTTACGGAAAAGTCGGGGAGAGCGGTGTGAATATTTGTACGCTTGAAGATATGAAAAAGCTGTATGATGGATTTGATTTAATCGATCCAACTACCTCGGTTTCCATGACCATTAACGGACCTGCTCCCATCATTTTAGCGATGTTTTTCAATACAGCCATTGATCAGCAGCTTGATAAATTCAAGGAGGAGTATGGACGTGAACCTAATCGTGAAGAAGCGGAAGAGGTGAAGGCCCGGACGATTAATGTGGTTCGAGGCACCGTTCAGGCTGATATTCTAAAAGAAGATCAGGGTCAGAATACATGTATTTTTTCTACAGAATTTGCACTCCGTATGATGGGAGACATTCAGCAGTATTTTATTGATCACCAAGTACGGAACTATTATTCCGTCTCCATATCCGGATATCATATTGCAGAAGCAGGAGCGAACCCGATTACGCAGCTCGCGTTCACACTCGCAAATGGTTTTACCTATGTCGAATACTACTTGAGTCGCGGGATGGATATCAACAAATTTGCGCCTAATCTTTCCTTCTTTTTCTCGAATGGACTGGATCCGGAATATACCGTTCTCGGGCGGGTCGCTCGCAGAATCTGGGCGATTGTTATGCGCGATAAGTATGGAGCCAACGAGCGCAGCCAAAAGCTTAAATATCATATTCAAACATCCGGACGCTCTCTTCATGCACAGGAAATTGATTTTAATGATATACGCACTACCCTGCAGGCTTTAATTGCCATCCAGGACAATTGTAACTCGCTTCATACCAATTCCTATGATGAGGCCATCACGACGCCTACAGAGGAATCCGTCCGACGGGCTATGGCAATTCAAATGATTATCAGCAAAGAGTTCGGTTTAACCAAAAATGAGAATTCATTACAAGGTTCATACATTATACGCGAACTTACAGATTTGGTAGAAGAAGCGGTTCTACAGGAATTCGAACGGATTAATGACCGCGGGGGAGTACTCGGTGCGATGGAGCGTCAGTACCAGCGAGGTAAAATTCAGGAAGAATCCCTTTATTATGAAGGTAAAAAACATTCAGGGGAACTGCCAATTGTGGGAGTGAACACTTATCTCAATCCTAATCCTCCTTCTGAAGATGAGATTGACTCCATGGAATTAGCCCGCGCTTCGAAAGAAGAAAAGGAGCATCAAATTCGGGAGCTTCGTAAATTTCAAGAAGCTAACCAAGGCGAAACGGATAAAGCACTCAACCGTTTGAAAGAAACAGCGAGCGGAGGAGGAAACATCTTTGAAGAACTGATGGAAACCGTCCGTGTGGCAAGCCTGGGTCAGATTACGCATGCCCTTTACGAAGTAGGTGGCCAGTACCGAAGGAATATGTAGATGAATAACGCCCTGCCTCTACTAAAGAGGCAGGGCGTTTGACTGGGAGTTAGTGGCTTCCCCCTATTTGATCTTCATCATGCGCCTGATTAATATCTTTAACGTATGGCTTTTTCATCCCGTACCATTCATAGGTCAGTTCATATTTCTCACCAGCTTCAAGGACCATCCAGATACTGGTGTCCTTCACTTTGATTTTCTTTCCATCCACTTCAATGTAATATTCATCCTCATCATGAGTCTTCTCTGAAATCGTAGCTTCTGTTAAGTGTTTAGAATGAATTTTACCATAGCTGTTAAACAGCCAGATCGAAACAGCTATGACGGTTATGATGGTGGCAAACCAGTTAAAAGGATGGGTTTTCACGTTAATCTCTCCTTTAATAGTTCTATGTCTACAATACTTTAGGATCTGCTAAATCTCCGTGTTGATTTTCATATAAGCTTCTGGTTGTCGAAGAGCGGTTTCGGCTAAGAAAGAGAAGAGCGTACGGGAAAACGATTCCTCTTACTGACTAAAGATCTCCAACGAAATGTCATGAAATGAAACTTCCAGATAACGATACCATAATTGAGGAACTCTATTATGAAAAATCAACAACAACGTTTTAACATAGCTTTATTTTAAAATATTTTAAGGATAACACCAAATATCCTGTCTAAATAGTTTAAGGTAGATGTTTATATTCATACATGCTTGGTTAGAAAGGAATACAAAAGGGTAGGAGAACCCTGCGATAATCTATTTGATTTTTAAAAGACCTAATCATATAATGGGTGGTATGATTAAATGTGATTCGTATGCCTATGAGGTCACTTATCCTATTTTGTGAATATAAAGGAGTGCTGGATCGTGAGCGTAAAAGAACTGAGCAAAGATCAGATTAATGAAACATCAATGATTGAACTTGCAACGATCATTTTGGAAGAGGAAAGAGAAGCGATCGATTTTAATGAAATCTTCCACCGTATTGCTAAATTGAAAGGTTTTACAGAAGCCGAGAAGGAACAGTATATTGCACAGTTTTATACTGACATGAATATTGATGGCGGATTTATGACCATTGGTACAAATAGATGGGGACTGAAAAGATGGTATCCAGTAGAGCAGATGGAAGAAGAAATCGCTAGTCTTCCCCAGAAACGTAAGAAGAAAAAGAAAAAGCCTTCCAAGCTTTTGGAAGATGAACTGGGCGTTTCTGAGTATGATAACAACGAAGAAGAGGACCTGGAAGAAGATGTGGAGCTTACAGATGAAGATCTAGATCTTGACGATGACGATGATTATGATGGAGATTATGAAGAGGACGACCTTGATGAAGAGGAAGAAGAAATCGTTGAAGACGACGTCAGTTTCGTAGGCGATGAAGATGAGGAAGAGGATAAATAAAAACTGCGGTTGACTTTCAAAACCGTTATAAGTACAATCTTATTTGGGCTCTTTAATTTCTGACACGAAATAATCGAACGCTCCCCAAGTGTGGGGAGCGTTTTTTGTTTTTTTATGTGCGATTAAAGGTGGATGGGTAATTGAATCCATTCATCAAATTTTTATTTATAGTGAATAACTAATAATGACTAATAGAGAAAGAGGGATCATAGTGGCGAAAGAGACGAAATATATATTTGTAACTGGCGGTGTGGTATCTTCCCTAGGAAAAGGAATCACAGCTGCTTCATTAGGAAGATTATTAAAAAATCGGGGGCTTAAAGTAACGATTCAGAAGTTCGATCCCTACATCAACGTGGATCCAGGGACGATGAGTCCTTATCAGCACGGAGAAGTATTTGTAACGGACGATGGAGCAGAAACGGACTTGGATTTAGGTCACTATGAACGTTTCATCGATATTAATTTGAATAAATTCAGTAACGTAACCACAGGTAAAGTATATTCAAACGTAATTAAGAAAGAACGTCGCGGAGATTATCTGGGGGGAACGGTCCAGGTTATCCCGCATATAACCAATGAAATAAAGGATCGCGTCTTTCGTGCCGCTCATGAAACGAATGCTGACGTTGTCATTACAGAAATCGGAGGAACCGTTGGCGATATTGAATCACTGCCATTCCTGGAAGCCATTCGTCAAATTAAGAGTGATATTGGCCGTGATCACGTCATGTATATTCATTGCACCCTGGTTCCTTATTTGAAAGCGGCTGGTGAAATGAAGACGAAACCAACCCAGCACAGTGTTAAAGAATTACGTTCTCTTGGGATTCAGCCGGACGTTATCGTATTACGTACAGAGATGGAAATCTCTGAGGATATGAAAGAAAAAATCGCGCTTTTCTGCGATATTAATAAAAACGCTGTAATCGAAGCGGGAGATGCAGATACGTTGTACCACGTACCTATTACACTTCAAGCACAGAATTTAGACCAGCTTACTTGTGATCACTTTGGTCTGGATTGCCCGCCAGCTGATATGACAGAATGGAATCAGCTTATTAATCAGGTGAAGAACCTTGAAGAGAAAGCGACCATTGCACTTGTAGGGAAGTACGTAGAGCTTCCGGATGCTTATATTTCAGTGGTAGAGGCTCTGAAACATGCAGGCTATAGCTTTAATGCGGATGTTGAAGTGAAATGGGTCAACTCAGAATTTATCACAAGCTCAAATGTGCAAGAGCAATTACAGGATGCTGATGGTATTCTCGTTCCTGGTGGATTTGGAGATCGTGGAATTGAAGGAAAGATCGAAGCTATTCGCTATGCGCGTGAGCATCGTGTACCTTTCCTTGGCATCTGCCTGGGCATGCAGTTGGCCACCGTGGAATTCGCTCGCAATGTACTGGGACTGAAAGGGGCACATTCGGCTGAAATTAATCCATCAACTCCGCACCCGATCATCGACCTTCTTCCTGAGCAGAAAGAGGTTTCTGATCTTGGGGGCACACTTCGACTGGGCATCTATCCATCCCGCCTGAAGGAAGGTTCCAGGGCTTTGGAAGCTTATGGGGAAGAGGTTATATATGAGCGCCACCGTCATCGTTTTGAGTTCAATAACCATTATCGTGATCAGATGGAAGCGGCTGGGTTCAACTTCTCTGGAACCAGTCCTGACGGAAGATTAATCGAAATTATTGAAGTAGAGGATCACCCTTGGTTTGTGGCCAGTCAATTCCATCCGGAGTTTAAATCTCGTCCTACTCGCCCTCAAGAGCTTTTCTATGGCTTTGTCGGAGCTGCTATGAATCAGAAATAGTAAATATATAAAAAAAGATGTTACAACAGTAGTGTTGTAACATCTTTTTTTACAGGCTGGCTAAACGTAATGGGTAGTTTTACTTTCCTTGTTGCAGATAAGCTTGGGGGAACGGTGAGCTTCCTCGCTCGTTTTCACTCCCTGCGGGATCTCACCTTATTCCTTCTCCCATGGGAGTCTCATCATTTCCCCACCAACCCAACTATAATGTTACGAACGGACCCTACCAGTAGAAAAAAGTGGGAATCTTAAATCGTCTTAAATGCTTCTATAGCGGCGTTTATATCCTGTAGAGACTCGGTTACTAGCGTTGATCACATAGGTTATTACTCCTCATATTAAGGCATTTACGTACAGGATTTCGAACTTTCCATGATCGCAAAGGGACGGAAGGGAACGGCGAAGACTCCTAGGTTAAAAGCGGAAGCACCTTGGTCAGCGTCGTATGGACTGGACGTTCAAATGTGGAGGTGCCTTGACCAGCCTCGACAAGCTTAAGAACAACCATGAAAGGAAGTGCTCTTCCTCCTGTCATGGTTGGACTTAAGACCTCGAGAGGCTAGGCACCGAAACTAGACTGAGCTGGCGGAGATAAAGAAAACACGAAGAGCGGAGCGATTCGATGTTGCCTTATCGTACAGAAGTGAGGGAAGTCTCACTAGACGCTAGGTGCTGGAGCTGGATAGCACTCCATATCGTTTATGTTCTGATATTTGATTAAGACTAAAAAAAGTGTAAGAACGGGATAAACATGATCGGTGAAATCCCGCAGGGCTGTTAAGCCCGAGGAAGCTCACCACAAGGGATGTTCGACTAAGACCGCCACGTCCTGTGGCAACGTCGAACGACCCTGCGTCGTGCAGGGCCGCGGAAAGCGAGCCGTTCACTGGAGCCCCTTATCTACCCAATATCTCGAAATCCAGTCTTCAACTATCCTGTCCGTTTCTTCAATAAGCTCTAATGAATGAATAACTACAACCTATGACAGGATCGTGTACACATAGATAATGTGAGATTTAACAGCCTTTTTTATCATGTCGTGTTACATTACAAAAATCGACTTTCTTCATCTCAAAACAAGAGAAATTCATGCCTAGAACGTGTGTGCGCAGGAAAACTGCTTACAATCATCGAACTAAACATGCAGAGAGAAAGAAGTGGACTAGGAGAAAAGGTGTATATTTACTAAAATTCGAAAGGCAGGGATAAACCATGTCGAACAAGATACTAATCGTAGATGACCAGGCCGGTATTAGGCTGTTACTTGAAGAAATCTTAAAAAGCGAGGGATATGAAACGGTAAGCGCTAAAACAGGAAAACAAGCTTGTGAGCTAGCTGAACAACAAAGCATCGACCTTGTGATTATGGATTACAATCTGCCGATCATGAATGGAAGTGAAGTGCTGTCTCATCTGGATGAAATCGGTTTTACCGCACCGGTTCTTATTATTACGGGGCGGTCCAGGGAATCCATTGAAAAGACTATGGAGTATTCTTTCGTACAGGAAATAATATTAAAGCCATTTGATATCCATAAATTGAAAGAAATGGTATCTGGAACCTTAACACATAGTAGCTGAACTAATATTTTTTAAATGTAAGCGTTATACCTCTTATAGAGTGTTGCACCTGGGATAGGGTATTGGTATTCTAATACTGTGAGTAAACTTGCATGGTATAATTTCATATGGAAATATACGTGTAGAGTATAGATCGTATTTACAAAAGGAGGATCTTTCATGCCACTGGTATCAATGAAAGAAATGCTAGAAACAGCTAAGGAAGAACGCTACGGAGTAGGACAGTTTAACCTTAACAATCTTGAATATGCTCAAGCAATCCTACAGGCTGCTGAAGAAGAGCAATCTCCAGTAATCCTTGGAGTGTCCGAGGGTGCTGGTCGATATATGGGCGGCTTTAACGTCGTGGTTGACATGGTTAAAGCGCTTATGAAATCGTATGGTACAACTGTACCAGTAGCGATTCACCTTGATCATGGTTCAAGTTTTGAAAAATGTGCAGAAGCAATCCACGCAGGATTTACTTCTGTTATGATTGATGCTTCCCACGATCCACTGGAAGAAAACATTGCACTAACTAAAAAAGTAGTGGAATTAGCACACATTCATGGTGTTTCTGTAGAAGCAGAGCTTGGTCGCGTAGGTGGTCAAGAAGATGATATAATCGTAGATGATGCAGAAGCAGCTTATGCGATTCCATCTGAGTGTAAAAAACTAGTGGATGAAACGAATGTTGATGTATTTGCTCCGGCTCTTGGTTCTGTGCACGGTCCTTATAAAGGTGAACCAAACCTAGGTTTTGACCGCATGGAAGAAATCATGGGTCTTGTAGATAAACCGCTTGTTCTTCACGGTGGTACTGGAATTCCAACAGCCGACGTGAAAAAAGCGATCTCGTTCGGAACAGCAAAAATCAACGTAAATACTGAAAGCCAAATGGCTCAAGGGAAAGCTGTGCGTCAAGTACTAGCTGAACAGCCTGAGCAGTATGACCCTCGTAAATATCTAGGACCAGGACGTGACGCGATTAAAGAAACAGTAATCGGAAAAATGCGTGAATTTGGTTCCTCCCAAAAAGCATAATTACTTAAGAACAGGAAGCCGTTACATCGTAGCGGTTTCCTTTTCCACATGAATGAAAACGCAATCATTAGACAATTTTCATTAAATCAAGTATTCGGAAGGTGGACGTAATAAATGAAATTCTTTATTGATACAGCGAACATTGACCATATCCGTGAGGCTAAATCCCTGGGTTTATTATCTGGAGTAACGACAAATCCGAGTCTCGTAGCAAAAGAAGGAGTTTCCTTCCACGAACGCTTGAAGGAAATTACAGGAGAAATAGACGGCTCTGTCAGTGCGGAGGTCGTTTCAGAAGATGTTGAGTCTATGGTTGAAGAAGGTAAAGAGCTTGCGGCTATTGCTCCTAATATTACCGTGAAAGTTCCGATGACGCTTGAAGGTCTGAAGGCCGTTAAAACCTTAAGTGAATTGAATATCCAAACAAACGTAACTCTTATTTTTTCTGCCAACCAAGCGTTGATGGCTGCTCGTGCTGGAGCTTCTTACGTTTCTCCTTTCCTTGGGCGATTGGATGATATTGGGCAAAATGGGATGGAGCTGGTTGCGCAAATCTCCGAAATATTCGACCGTCATGCAATTGATACAGAAATCATTGCAGCTTCGGTGCGTCATCCAATACATGTGACAGAAGCCGCTATCCACGGAGCTCATATTGCGACCGTTCCTTACAAAATTTTCGAGCAGATTGTTCAGCATCCACTTACGGAACAAGGAATTGAAAAATTTCTTAATGACTGGAACAATCAAAAATAACGTGTTAAATGGTAAAAATTGCACATAATAAGGTCATCAACTTTTACCTTTAAAGCGAGGAGTATCTCATGCATAAATTATTAGTAGAAGGTGGATCGCGTTTGCGTGGACAAGTCCGCGTAAGCGGTGCTAAAAACAGTGCCGTTGCTTTGCTTCCGGCAGCCATTCTAGCTGATTCTCCAGTCACAATTGAAGGACTTCCTGACATTTCAGATGTTGGGATTTTATCCGACCTTTTAGAAGAAATCGGAGGCTCGGTGAAAAAAGATGGACGAACCATCCACATCGACCCTTCCCAAATGGTTTCCATGCCGCTCCCAAATGGAAAAGTGAAAAGGCTGAGGGCCTCTTATTATTTTATGGGAGCGATGCTTGGAAGGTTTAATAAGGCGGTTATCGGACTGCCGGGAGGTTGTCATTTAGGACCAAGGCCGATTGACCAGCATATTAAAGGCTTCGAGGCATTAGGAGCTGAAGTGACAAACGAGCAAGGGGCCATTTATCTTCGGGCTGAAGAATTGCGTGGCGCGCGAATATACTTAGATGTTGTAAGTGTAGGAGCTACTATCAACATTATGCTTGCTGCTGTTAGAGCAAAAGGAAAGACTGTAATTGAAAATGCAGCAAAAGAGCCTGAAATCATTGATGTAGCTACACTACTCACAAGTATGGGGGCTAAAATTAAAGGAGCGGGAACGGATGTTATCCGGATTGAAGGAGTGCAGGAACTAAAAGGTTGCCTGCATACCATTATTCCTGACCGGATTGAGGCCGGAACTTATACGATTATGGCTGCAGCTCAAGGGGATGAAATGATCATTGATAATGTTATTCCTCAGCACCTTGAATCCTTACTCGCTAAGCTGCGTGAAATGGGCGTAACAATTGAGGAAAATGACGAACAATTATATGTTCGTCCCGGGAAGCATCTGCGAAGTGTGGATATTAAAACGCTTGTATATCCAGGGTTCCCCACGGATTTACAACAGCCGCTCACTTCCCTGCTTACAAAAGCAGAAGGAACAGGGATTGTAACGGACACCATTTATCAGGCACGTTTTAAACACGTGGATGAACTGCGACGTATGAATGCTGCTATAAAAGTCGAAGGCGGCTCAGCTATCGTCGCTGGACCTTCCAAATTACAAGGAGCAAAAGTAAAGGCTTCAGATCTTCGTGCCGGTGCTGCTCTTGTTATTGCAGGGCTGATGGCAGAAGGGATTACGGAGATTACAGGTGTCGATCACATTGAGCGAGGATATGAAAATATTACGAATAAGTTGATTGAACTCGGTGCTAACGTCTGGTATGAGGAAATGTCAGAGAGAGAAATAGAACAATTTCAGAATTCCTAGGTATTCGATGAACCTTAGCAAAATTTATATGCACGGGGCTGACGATGCGGAAATTCATATGGCTTTTGACCAAACGAGGCCGAAATTCTCTGGTTGATCAAGACTGGGCACTGGAAGGGATGGTGCCTGCTGTTTTTACATGTTTAGGTGGAGACATTCAAGGGAAGCTAATACCATCTAAAGATGAAGACCTTGTGATGTGTAAACGCATAAAGAACGTAACCGCGTCCTTCAAGTGAATGGTACAATAGTGATTTTATTGATAACAGAATGGTGATAGGCAAACCATCTCCACCATAGTCAAATCTTTGAAATTTGGAAGCCGGGCTCCCGGCTTCCTCCTATTCTACGAAAAGATTCCGCACATCTTCTCAGCATGTTCCCAAACTTTACGATTGAATCCTCAGGAGGACAAGAGTACAATATAGGTTATTCGATAGAGATAGAAGAGAATGGACTGTTTATCCCTCCGTAAGCTTCAGAATTTAACTTCACTTAACTTCTCCTTTTTCTTTCATTCCGACATTCAATAGAGAAGTCAATTTTTCCACACAAAAAAAAGCTTACATTGGAAGAAATTCCTGTTCAGACTCGATTAGAAATAAAAATAAAAGTGGTGATTTTGTGGCAGATTTAACCATCTCCAATTTAGAGACGATGACGTTAAAGGGACTTTATGCGAAAGCACGGCAGTACAAAGTCTCTTATTATGCAAAACTGACAAAAAGAGAATTAATCTTTGCGATATTGAAAGCGCAGGCCGAAAAAGATGGCTTTTTATTTATGGATGGGATTTTAGAGATCATACCATCAGAAGGCTTTGGTTTTCTCCGCCCGATTAATTATTCTCCAAGTGCTGAGGATATTTATATATCCGCATCCCAAATTCGTCGATTCGACTTAAGGAACGGAGATAAAGTATCTGGAAAGGTACGTCCACCAAAAGAAAATGAACGTTACTATGGATTGCTGCACGTAGATGCTGTCAACGGAGAAGATCCTGATTCAGCAAAAGAGAGGGTGCATTTTCCTGCTCTTACACCTCTGTATCCGGATCGTCATATGAAATTAGAGACAGAGTCTAAAAAACTTTCTACACGTGTGATGGATGTCATTTCCCCGGTGGGTTATGGACAAAGGGGTCTCATTGTGGCACCTCCAAAAGCTGGTAAGACGATGCTGCTTAAGCAAATGGCTAATAGTATTACCACTAACCACCCTGATGCAAAACTCATCATTTTACTTGTCGATGAGCGTCCGGAAGAGGTTACGGATATTGAGCGCTCCGTCCATTCCGATGTAGATGTGGTCAGCTCTACTTTTGATGAAGTTCCAGAGAACCATATTAAAGTATCGGAGCTTGTATTAGAACGTGCGATGCGCTTAGTAGAGCATAAGCGTGATGTTATTATCTTAATGGATAGTATTACGAGACTCGCTAGAGCTTACAACTTAGTCATTCCTCCAAGTGGACGAACGCTTTCCGGGGGGATTGATCCCGCTGCCTTTCACCGTCCGAAGCGTTTTTTTGGAGCGGCCAGAAATATTGAAGAAGGCGGCAGCATGACGATATTGGCTACTGCTTTAGTGGATACAGGATCTCGTATGGATGATGTCATTTATGAAGAATTTAAAGGAACAGGCAATATGGAGCTCCATCTGGATCGAAGTCTGGCTGAGCGTCGTATCTTTCCTGCGATTGATTTACTTCGTTCAGGCACACGTAAAGAAGAGCTGCTTCTTAAAAAAGATCATTTAGAAAAGATTTGGGCTATACGAAAAATGATGTCGGATGCCCCTGATTTCTCAGAGCGATTCATGAAACGACTTAAAAGTTCCAAGAACAACGAAGAATTTTTTGAAATGATGAATAAAGATATGCAGGGCAAATCAGCTCAAGGAAGACGTTCATAGTAATCTTAAATTATTTTCACCTAAGACCATGCAGGATCTAATCTTGCAATGGGGGGTGTCCCCTGTTATAATCTTTCTATGTGAGTTTCAGTAAAAGGTGTTTAAACTAACCTTCGACGGCTCTTACAATAACTCTGTTTCTAAAGGAATCAGGGCAAAAAGGAGTGGAAGAACATGAAATCAGGAATTCATCCAGAATACCGTAAAGTTGTATTCCTAGACACAAGTTCTAATTTCAAGTTTCTAACCGGATCTACTCAAGCATCCGAAGAAACGATCGAGTGGGAAGATGGAAACACATATCCATTGATCCGTATCGAGATTAGTTCTGCGTCTCATCCGTTCTACACTGGCAAACAGAAAGCTGACAAAGCTGGTGGCCGTGTGGATCGCTTCAAGAAAAAATATAACCTTTCATAATAATGAGCGCCTATCCTTATGGATGGATGCTGCATCATTTTGAACAAGAACAGGCAAATTGTCTTTATGGTTTGCCTGTTTTTTTGTCAAAAATGACTGAAATAGAGGGAGAGAGAACCATTTTCAGAAATGAACCGAAACAAGATGGTTAACATAAGTGAAACTATATTGTGGAACGAAAAAAGCGGCTACTCTATAGTTTTGTATATGTTAGGATTGGTTGCTCGAGTCCTCTATAATCTTTATACATAGAGCTGTCCTTGATGGTCCGTGAGCGATTGGTCATTCGTTCAGGGGCGGAAATCAGGAGGGCTCTTTTTTAATGAAACCTTGGCGACGTGTTGATTGTGTAAGAAGGGAGCGACAGTGGACGTGTATGTAATGAAGCAAAGTGGATGGGTAGAAGTCATTTGTGGAAGTATGTTCAGTGGAAAATCGGAGGAATTAATTCGCCGGGTACGCCGTGCAACGTTTGGCAACTTAACGGTTCGTGTATATAAACCAGCCGTTGATGATCGTTATAAAGAAGATGCAGTCGTGTCTCACAACGGCACTTCAGTTCTGGCGCGCCCTATGAAAGAATCTCTGGATATCCTGAACGATGTAGGTGAGGAAGTTGATATCGTCGGGATTGATGAAGTGCAGTTTTTTGACGAGCATATTGTAGAAGTAGCGGAATGTCTGGCTGATCGGGGGATTCGTGTCATTACGGCAGGACTGGATACAGATTTCCGTGGAGAACCTTTTGGGAAAATGCCTGAAATGATGGCTCTTAGTGAGAGTATCACTAAACTAAATGCTATTTGTCCTATATGTGGTTCGCCGGCAAGTCGAACGCAGCGTTTAATTGACGGAAAACCAGCTTCATATCATGATCCCATTATTTTGGTTGGGGCGTCTGAGTCTTACGAACCGCGCTGCCGCCATCACCATGAAGTTCCTCATAAACCCAGGCAAAAGCAAGTAAAGGCTGCTTATGCTGAAAGAAAATAAATAGAAACAGGAAAGGCGGATGTGTAGAATGTACACATCCGTTTTTTTTGGGATGGCTTGTCACTAAAACAAGTAGGAGGATTTTGCCTGGATGTAGGATTAAAGCATAGGTCCTTAATTCCTCATCAATATTTTTTCGATTCTTCACAAGCTATCCATCTGTTTTGTTTCTTTTGAAATGTAACTCATTAAACAATGAGAATTTCTATATTCTTAAATTAGCCTTATTTATAATTTTGGATGTATTGGGGAACGTTTAATATAACAACGCTAGTGGAAAAGTGTTTAAAGACTATAAAATGCTTTTTAAAAGGATGACATGTATGGAGGAACGTTCACTGCAATCTGAAATATCCAGTTATATCGGGAAGCTTTTGCGCGACAACTTCGGAAAAGGACCGGCTTCCGTTTACGTTACCATTCAAAAACCTTATGTAACCATTTACTTGAAGGATTTCCTGGCTCCAATGGAAAAGCTCCTAGTGGGTCAGAATAATAAAGATAAAGTTGAGGAAACCCGTGATTTACTTATGCAGGAATTAATTCCTGACATAAAAGCAACATTCCGTGCCACGGCGGGATTAGAATTGAACTCCCTTTATTACGACTGGTCGCTGACAAATCGTTCTGGGATGATAATTGGAGTGATTCAATCCGATGAAGAGTTAGATCCGTCCGTGAAAGATTATCAGCACAAAGCGGCTCTTCACGAGGAAATAAAGAAAGTTTCCAAGCAGGCGGAAAAAATTCCGGAAGAGGTTAGCTCTTTTAAAATCAACGACCGCACGATCGTAGTGGAGCGTAATGGTATCCTTGTGGCTATTGAAAAAGAAATGATTCGCTCAGGATTTGGTGAACAATTAAGAATGGCCAAACGCCATCTTGAGAAGAGGCTGCTCCATCAACTGTCTTTAGAAAAAATATTACAACTGAAAGTAGAAGACATTTTTGTGGATTGGGATTTTGACTCGGACTTTAGTCACATTATTTTAATTGTGAAGCCTGAAAGCTGAGAATAGCAAAGGACAAGCTCTTTTTTTGCAAAAGGTGTGACATTCCTGTAAAAGGAAAGGTGGAATAACGATGCCTGTGACTGGTTCCAGCCCATTATTAAAAAAAGCTGATTTGTTAAAAAATTGCTGTCAAGCTTATGCTTATGCTGTAGAGGTTCATCAGAATAACAGCCGAATGGCAGAAGAGATGTGCAAGTCCTGTGCTGAAGTCTGCCGGGCATGTGCGGAAGACTGTCTTAAACTTGAACAGGACTCTCTTAGTGAAGATACGTATCAGATGTGTTTAAAGTATGCAGAGATGTGTGAAAAAATTATGGGTTTTCAGACCCGCTCCACAAGAAAAGAGTGGAAGGAATCCATTTAGCCTGACTTTAGACCCCTTTTATTCAAGTGGATTCTATACTATAATAGTAATTAGAGATGGTTCAAATAAGTGCTGTCTAATATATGTTTTTTTAATTACAATTTCAATTGATATCTCCGGTAAACTTTGACTAGAGAATAGAGCTAGGCAAAAGCCGAAAAGACCATTATAGATGGCCTTTTCGGCTTTTGTTTTTTTGAATTGTAAAATAATGTGATTGTCTTGGAAATGGACAAAAGAAAGGGGTCTTGCAATGACTTATCGCATTGTTGGGGTAGATGATTATAATATAGTCATCGAATTTAGAAAAGATAACAAAGAAATTACGTTCAAAAGTTATGATGAAGCAGAAAAGTATAAGCAGCTTATTACGAAGGAAGCGATTATACCGAGTAAGTATAAACTGACTATAAAAGAATAAAGGCAGGAAGGTGCATTCTCTAAAAAGGGAGGCACCTTTTTTACTTTGTAAACCATACATAAACCCATTGATCGGAGAGAACAATAACGGTAAAAGAGAAGAGGTGATTGTCATGTTTCGATACACGATAGTCGTTCTTGCGGCCGTATTGTTTCTCTCAGGGTGCGGGCTGCAAGTGGATAAGTATCAAGGGCAGACAAGCAGAGACGATGTGGAAAATATGGGTATGAATGAAAAAATAACGACGGATACGCAAAACCCTCGTTTAATTAAATATGTTGGAGACTCATGGGGGCTGAAACAAGATCGAAAGCTTATTAAAGAAGCTGCCGATGAAGTGCCGGGTGTTAAAGTCAAACGAGTCATTCTGGAAGCGAGTCAAGTCTGGGTTTCGGTTGATATGAAAAATGAAGATAAAATGTCGGACGAAGAAATCGAAGAATGGAAATCTGAGATTAAGCAAGCCGTATATAAAGCTGTTCCGCGCTACAATATTCATGTAAAGATTAAATAAGGAATGTGCCTGGTCCTCCTCTTTATTAAAAGACTGACCAGGCATTTTTTGCACCCAGCATCCAGGTTCTTCAGATTAGTGAAGGAGCTCAGGTTGTATCCGCGAGTTCTCTATAATATAATTATAATGTTATGGAGAAAGAGGTGCATACCATTGATCGAACGCTTACAAACATTGGAAGATCGTTATGAAAAATTAAACGAACTATTAAGTGATCCTGAAGTCATTTCTGACACGAATAAACTTCGCGAATACTCTAAAGAGCAATCCGGTCTACAGGAGACCGTAGAGGCTTATAGAGAATATAAAGAGGTTACCGAGCAAAAGGACGAAGCCAGAGCAATGCTTGATGATAACCTTGATGATGATATGGAAGAAATGGTAAAGGAAGAACTTAATGAACTCTCTCAGAAGAAACAAGAATTAGAAGAACGTCTGAAAGTCCTCATGCTTCCGAGTGACCCTAATGATGACAAAAACGTTATTATGGAAATTCGCGGTGCGGCCGGTGGCGATGAAGCTGCTTTATTTGCTGGTGATCTTTACCGCATGTACGCCCGCTACGCGGAAATGCAAGGCTGGAAAACGGAAGTGATTGAAGCCCATGCCAACGATGTAGGCGGATATAAAGAGATTATCTTTATCGTGAACGGTGAACGTGCTTATTCTAAAATGAAATTTGAAAACGGAGCTCATCGTGTCCAGCGTGTACCTGAGACAGAGTCAGGCGGACGGATTCATACATCTACGGCTACTGTGGTGGTTATGCCAGAAGCGGAAGAAGTAGAGGTTGAAGTACACGATAAAGATATTCGTGTGGATACGTTTGCTTCAAGTGGACCAGGGGGGCAGAGTGTCAATACGACCATGTCAGCTGTCCGTTTGACCCACGTGCCGACCGGTATCGTTGTATCCTGTCAGGATGAAAAATCTCAGATCAAGAACAAAGAGAAAGCGATGAAGGTTCTTCGTGCTCGGATTTATGATAAATTCCAGCAGGAAGCTCAAGCGGAATACGATGAAAGTCGTAAATCTGCAGTCGGTACCGGTGACCGCTCAGAGCGTATCCGTACGTATAACTTCCCGCAGACGCGTGTTACAGACCATAGAATTGGTTTAACCTTACAGAAGCTGGATCAAGTTCTTCAAGGGAATATGGACGAAATTCTTGAGGCTCTTCTTATCGAAGAGCAGACGAAGAAGCTTGAGCAGATTGGTGAATAACATGAATTCAAACTTTACTACGATTCAGGAAGCCCGTCACTGGGCTTCCGTTTTTTTAGATAAGCATACGCGGGAAACAAGAGTAGCGGATTTATTGCTGGAGCATTTTTTAAACATGTCTTTCGCACAGTTATTAGCATATGAAAAAGACCCTTTTCCGGAAAGTAAACGTGAGGTCTTCGTGGAGAGTGTACATGTTCACGCAGAAACCGGCATGCCTGTCCAGCATATTATAGGAGAGGCTGACTTTTATGGCAGAAGTTTTTCAGTGAATTCAAATGTTTTAGTTCCTCGCTCTGAAACGGAAGAACTGGTAGAAGGGATCTTGAACTGGGTGGAAAGCTTTAATAAGGACAAGCTTCAAATAGCGGATATAGGTACAGGAAGCGGTATTATAGCTATAACACTGGCGCTTGAACTGAACAAAGCAGATGTCTATGCAAGCGATATTTCTGAGGAAGCCCTGCAAACCGCATCAGGCAATGCTCAAAAGCTTGGAGCGGATATTCAGTTTATTCAAGGCGATTTTTATGAACCGTTTAAGGATATACCGGTCGATATTGTGGTTTCCAATCCGCCATACATTGCGCATGTAGATAAGGGTTCGATGGATGACACCGTAGTGAATTTTGACCCGGCTCTTGCCTTATTTGCGGACCGGGAGGGACTGGCGGCTTACGATTCAATTGTGAAACAAATTAAGGACTCGAATCATTCTCCTTCTTTAATCGCTTTTGAAATTGGATATCTACAAGGGAATGCAGTAAAAAAACTCATTCAAGATAGCCTTCCTGATTACACGGTAGAGATTCGGAAAGATATTAATAAAAAAGACAGAATGGTGTTTGCCAGCTGTGTCTCCAACTGATCTTTAAATAAATGTGGAAGTACCTAATGAGCAAATAGTTCGTTATTGTTAGAAAATCCTTGTTCAGTGCTTCTAAAAAGCGAAAAGTTCTCCGGCTTTCTGTACGCTCGAATCATAAGATTGCCCTCGCCTAAGGTTCCCATTAAGAACGGTAACATCCCCCCCTTGAGCTTAGAGAGGAAAGGTTCATAGATTGATAGGTTTAAATTCTTCCACCCCTGCCTATACTAGCAACTAACAGAGGGACAGGGAGGACTTACCAAAATGAAAAACACCGTACGCTTATTACTAGCATTATTCATTATAATTGTTGTATTACCTTGGGGGCAAAGCACAGGAACTGAGAGGAATCAATATCAAGTCATTCCTGACGAAGCGATTCGTCTTCGCATACTAGCTGACAGCAATGATCAACAGGACCAGCAGATCAAACGACTTGTACGGGATGAAGTAAATCAGGAAATTAACAAGTGGGTAAAAGATTTAACTTCCATTGAAGAAGCCAGAGATATGATTCGAAATCGTCTCCCTGAGATTGAAAAAGTAGTAGCAGAAACCCTCGAGAAAGAAGGTATAAACTACTCTTTTGGAGTAGATTATAACGATTCCGTTACGTTTCCCGCTAAATTGTATGGTACATATATGTACCCAGCCGGTGAATATGAAGCCATTTTAATCACTCTGGGGCAAGGCACGGGAGATAATTGGTGGTGCGTATTATTTCCGCCTCTATGTTTCCTTGACTTCTCCAATGGCACAAGTGTAGCGCAAGCTGAGGAGGAAAATTCAGATAAAATAGAAGCCGATCCTTCAGATGATGAAAAAGAAGTGAAATTCTTTGTGGTCAAACTTTGGGATAAACTATTTTCCTAGCATATCATCCACATCCTTTTTCATAATGTAAAAGAAAAGGGGCGTGGATGATTCGTGTATATTGAAAAAATGGACGATAAACTCTACTATTTAAAAGAAGGAAAGCGTAAGATTGGACATTTTCATTTGAGTGCTCAGGGGAATGGAGCATTCAAATTAGAGCAGCTGCACGTTGTTTCCCAGGTTTCACCCAGTCAGATTCTGGGTGTTTTTGAATTGATTCAGTATTATGCGCAGGCACAGAAGATGGATGAAATTCATGTGGACAGCCATTCGAGAGCCCTTGATCATATCCTGCAGCATCAGCATTTTGAACGGCAAGATGTCGAAAAGTGTTTGTGGATATATCGAGTTAATCACAACTAGCTGTGTATAAACGGGGTACTTATGCACAGTTGTGTCTAATTCAGTGGATAACCTGTGGATTTCATTTTTGGTATTGTGAAAATTACTAACGGTTTCTTTGGATATGTGGGTATCTTTGTGGATAACTTGAGGACAACCTGTGTATAATGTCTGAATTTGTGGAAACTTGTAGAATGGATACTACGATATCAAGTTAATTGTCGAAGAAAAAGGAGTAGTAGAAATGGGTATGATAACGAAGTTGTGGAAACCCTCTGTACAACCAAAGGAATCAGATGTTTCCATACAAGAAGCAGCTTACTTATTGAGAGAACAACAAGTGGTTGCTTTTCCTACAGAGACAGTCTATGGGCTTGGAGCAGATGCTACGAATGAAAGTGCGGTTCAAAGAATCTTTGAAGCTAAGGGGCGTCCGTCGGATAACCCTTTAATCGTGCACGTGGCAAGCATAAGAGAAGTAGAGGATCTCGTTACTCATATTCCTCAGATAGCTCGTAATCTTATGGAAAGATTCTGGCCAGGACCGCTTACTTTAATTTTAGAAAGCAACGGAACAGCCTCAAAGAATGTAACGGCAGGGTTAAAAACGGTGGCGATTCGCATGCCGGATCATGCATTAGCTTTAGCTTTGCTGAAAGCAGCTGAGCTGCCTTTGGCTGCACCGAGTGCGAACCGTTCAGGGCGCCCGAGTCCTACAAAGGCAGAACATGTACGTCAAGATTTAGAAGGACGCATTGCAGGCATTCTGGACGGAGGACCTACGGGGGTAGGAGTAGAATCAACGGTACTGGATTGTACATCTGCCATTCCTGCTATTCTTCGCCCGGGAGGTATAACGAAAGAGGATCTTGAAGAGGTACTGCCTGAAGTGAAAATTGACCCTGCCTTATCGGGGAAAGACACTCCCCCGGTTTCTCCAGGGATGAAGTATACACATTATGCCCCCGAGTCTCCATTGTGGTTAATAAAGGGGGAGGATGAGTTCTTCAGGAGTCAGCTGCATGAATTACAAGAAGAGGGTTACAGGATTGGGGTAATTGCCAGCAATGAACTGGCTGAAAAACTTCATCATGAATTCGTTCTTCCGTGTGGATCGAGAGAGAATCTTACGGAAGTAGCTAACCGACTTTACGAAGTGCTGCGTGAATATAAAGAGTCAGATATTGACCTTATTCTATGCGAATCTTTTCCCGATTATGGCGTTGGGGCGGCAGTTATGAATCGATTAACAAAAGCCTCTGTTAAGATCATCGAACAGCCCTGACATATAGAGCCTGCTTCCCGCATACGATGAAATAGCATGTCCGGGGAGGGCTCATATTTGGAACAAGTTACGGGGTTGGTTTTGCTTTCGTTAGCCTTAGGTTTGGATGCTTTTTCAGTTTCACTCGGAATGGGGCTTCAAGCGGTTCGTTTAAAACACGCATTCTTTGCAGGGATTGTTGTGGGTATTTTCCACATGTTCATGCCTGGACTTGGTATGGCTCTGGGACAATGGCTTTCAGGCAGTGCTAGTGAGTGGGCGGCTGTCGGAGGAGGATTACTGCTTTTCTCTCTGGGAAGCTATACCATTTTTGCATCATTTACGGACAAGCATAATGCAGCTTATACCCTGGCGGGAGCGGGGATGTGGCTTTTTGCACTTAGTGTGAGTATTGATAGTTTTCCGGTTGGCTTCAGCTTAGGACTTCGTGAATCGGAGGTTTTCGTGTCCATTATTTCCTTCGGTCTGTTCAGTATGCTGCTGACATGGGCAGGTTTTGTTATTGGACGGCGGGCTAGCGGTCTTCTTGGTGTGTATAGTGAATTACTCGGAGGAAGTATTCTCTGTGCGCTCGGGCTGCATGCCATTTTCTGACAAAAATTTTAACGCCCCCCTTTACGTATGGTAGTATGGAGTAAAATGATAAACGGTTAGGAGAATTGGCTATGAAAATATTATTTGTTTGTACAGGAAATACTTGCCGAAGCCCTATGGCCGAAGCTCTCTTAAAATCAAAGCTCTCAACTATTGAGGTACGTTCGGCCGGTATATTTGCCGGTGAAGGAGAGCCGATGTCCAAAAATACGGAACTTGTTCTTAGAGAATGGGAGTTTGGCATAGATCACAAAACAAGTTCAGTAACGGCAGAATTGTTAGAGTGGGCTGATCTTGTGTTGACTATGACGGATCGTCACAAACAAACCCTGGCTATTCAATATCCGGATTATCAAGATAAATACTTTACTCTAAAAGAATACGTACTCATTGACGAAAACCAGTGGCAGAAGCTGAAAGAGCTTTACTCAAAATTTGAAGAGAAACGTTCTTCCATATTAAGCCACACTGCAAACTTAAGTGATGAAGAAATGGAAGAAAAACTTATGACTGATTTAAAATCCGAGATTAAACAAATTGAAGAAATAGAGAACAGCATCCCTGATATCAACATTACCGATCCTTTTGGCGGGAACCTGGATGCCTATAGAATAACGAGGGACGAATTGGATAAGTATATTGAACTTCTCGCTAAACGATTAAACGGTACCTCAGCCTAACGATCTGGTATCCTGAGATTCAGGTTTGAAAAGGTACCGAAATACATAGGATGGATGGTTGTTCACCTGTTAGCTGCTGTTTAGCAAATTTATGGATCGATCTGGGTTGCAGCTCATAATGACTCTAAGTCAGCCAGCAGATTGAAGAGGTATACCATGGAGTGAATCCTAAAATTCCTCATAGCCCTGTAAAAGTCTCTTATATTTCAACATGCGGAATTAAAAGTGCCTTTCTTATAAATATTAATAGTATTAATGCATTCTGATATTAACAATAGAGCCGGAAAAACGGCTCTATTTTTTACGTTCAGTAATCCTTTTGTTCAATTGACAGCAGCTCGGTAAACTGTCACGATAGGATTGACAATTATGAAGACGGGAGTGTAGGAGCTATGAAAGTAATTCTTGCTTCAGACCATGGCGGTGTAAATCTGCGACAGGAAGTAGCAGATGTTTTAACTGAACTTCAAATTGATTTTGAAGATATTGGCTGTGACTGTGAAGGGTCCGTAGATTATCCTGACTATGGTATTCCAGCAGCTGAGCGAGTAGCTGACGGAGAGTTTGATAAAGCTATTCTTATTTGCGGAACTGGAATCGGAATGTCCATTTCTGCAAATAAAGTAAAAGGAGTACGTGCTGCTCTTGTTCATGATCTTTTTACAGCAAAGGTTACACGGGAACATAACGATTCAAATGTTCTTTGCATGGGCGAGCGCGTCATTGGCCCTGGCCTTGCTAAAGAGATAGCAAAGATATGGGTTTCGACAGAATTTGAAGGCGGCCGTCACCAAAACCGTATAACTAAGATTGCCGAATATGAGAATAAATAATACAATGAAAGCAGATAAGCGGAAGCTAAATAATGCGGAAGCTGATAACTAAAGGAGGAGCATCCAAGCTTCTCCTTTTTTAGAAATAAAACGACAAGGAGGGGCAGGCGTGAAAGATGTCCAAACCATCCAGGCTGATACCAGGGCTGTAGTGGAACAACTTTTGCAAACGGGAGCCATTAAAGATGGGATATTTGTGGTAGGATGTTCGACTAGCGAGGTAGCTGGCGAGCGGATTGGCACTTCCGGAAACGAGTCTATGGCAGAGGTTATGTACCGTGAACTTAAGAAGATGGAAGATCAGGCGAATATTCATATAGCTTTCCAATGCTGTGAGCATTTAAATCGGTCAATCGTTGTGGATCGCTCTGTTTTTGAGAAAGAGAGGTTGACAGAGGTCTCGGCCATTCCGGTACCTAAAGCCGGTGGTTCTATGGCTTCATATGCCTTTAAGCATATGGATGACCCAGTCCTGGTAGAAACCATCCAGGCCGATGGAGGACTCGATATAGGGGATACTTTAATTGGAATGCATTTGAAGCGGGTGGCCGTCCCGGTACGTATTGAGCAGAAAACGATTGGAGCCGCCCACATTACGGCTGCTAAAACGCGGCCTCCTTTAATCGGAGGAGTCCGGGCCGTTTATGAAAGAATAGAAGAAGAAGGTTCATGTGACGAATAGGAATGGAAAGGGGAACGGTTTACTATGAATCAAGTGAAATCAACAGATGCAGAGGTATTTGCAGCTATTCAGGATGAAAGAGATCGTCAACAGAATAATATTGAGTTAATAGCTTCTGAAAACTTTGTTTCCGAGGCTGTGATGGAAACGATGGGTTCCGTTATGACTAATAAATATGCGGAAGGATATCCTGGCCGTCGTTACTATGGAGGCTGTGAGCATGTCGACGTAGTAGAAAACCTGGCTCGTGACCGTGCAAAAGAGCTTTTTGGTGCAGATCATGCCAACGTCCAGCCTCATTCCGGCGCCCAAGCCAACATGGCTGTTTATTTTACCGTTCTGAATCACGGAGATACCGTACTTGGCATGAATCTAAATCACGGAGGACATCTTACGCACGGAAGTTCTGTAAACTTCAGTGGCAAGCTGTACAACTTTGAAGAATATGGCGTAGAAGAAAATGATGAACGAATTAACTATGAAGCCGTATTGCAAAAAGCGAAAGAAGTCCAGCCTAAGCTGATTGTTGCCGGCGCGAGTGCTTATCCACGTGAAATTGATTTTGCTAAATTCCGTGAAATTGCGGATGAAGTAGGAGCTTATCTTCTTGTAGATATGGCACATATTGCCGGTCTGATTGCCTGCGGTCTCCATCCTAATCCAGTGCCGCATGCGCATTTCGTTACAACTACGACTCATAAAACCCTTCGCGGCCCACGTGGCGGTATGATTCTTTGTCAAAAAGAGTTCGCGAAAAAAATCGATAAGAATGTGTTTCCTGGTATGCAGGGTGGTCCATTGATGCATATAATTGCTGCCAAAGCTGTTTCTTTTAAAGAAGCGTTGCAGCCGGAGTTTAAAGATTATTCCAAGCAAATCATTGCCAATGCTAAACGTCTCGGGGAATCCCTTGTAGATAAAGGTGTTGACATTGTATCGGGCGGAACAGATAATCATCTGCTGCTACTGAATTTGCAAAAGAAAGGTCTTACAGGAAAAGTGATAGAAAAGGCTTTAGATGATATTGGTATTACAACCAATAAAAATACGATTCCTTTTGACACAGAAAGTCCGTTTGTAACGAGTGGAATCCGTATTGGAACCGCTGCTGTCACAACTCGCGGTTTCAAAGAGAACGAGATGGATGAAATAGCAGACCTAATTGCTTTCACTCTTGAGCATCACGATAATGAAGAAAAAATGAAAGAAGCGGCAGAGCGTGTGCGTGAGCTGACTTCCCGTTTCCCTCTTTATCAAACTTTAAATTATTCTTCTATTTAATATAAAAAGCCGTCAGCCTAGTGCTGGCGGCTATTATTATGTCTTCGTATGTGCTGGTAGGAATGAATGGAGGGCCTGGGTAAATTCATATTTATCGGGTTGCAGTTCATCTTGTTTTTCAGTACAATTTAAAGGATGCAAACTATGAGAAGGAGTGATCGGCAATGGGAAAGGTATATGTACTGGATCATCCGTTAATTCAGCACAAACTGACGTACATACGGAAAAAGGAAACAGGGACGAAGGATTTTCGTGAATTAGTTGACGAAGTCGCCGCATTGATGGCTTTTGAAATTACTCGTGATCTGCCTCTTGAAGAGGTTGAAATCGACACCCCTGTCACATCCGACGCAAAAGCTAAAGTACTGACGGGTAAGAAAATTGGACTTGTACCCATTCTTCGTGCCGGTCTAGGTATGGTAGACGGAATCATTCAATTGATTCCTGCTGCTAAAATAGGACATGTCGGACTTTATCGCGACCCTGAAACACTGCAGCCGGTAGAGTATTATGTCAAACTTCCTAGTGATATTGAAGAACGTGAACTTATCGTCATTGACCCAATGCTTGCGACAGGCGGTTCAGCCAATGAGGCCATCCATTCATTGAAGAAAAGAGGAGCACGCCAAATTCGCTTAATGTGTCTCGTTGCAGCGCCTGAAGGTGTCGATGCTGTTCGTGAAGAGCACCCGGATGTCGATATCTATCTCGCAGCTCTTGATGAGAAGTTAAATGAAAAAGGCTACATCGTTCCAGGTCTGGGAGATGCCGGTGACCGATTATATGGTACAAAATAAATAGAATTATTCAAGCTCCATTAAAGGAGGTACATTCATGGCAGAACGCATAAAAGTAATGACTATTTTTGGGACAAGGCCGGAAGCTATTAAAATGGCTCCGCTTGTTCTGGAGTTAAAAAATCGTTCCGACCAGTTCGAACCAATTGTCACGGTAACAGCACAGCATAGAGAAATGTTGGACCAAGTGATGTCGATTTTTGGTATTGAGCCCGATTTTGATTTAAATATTATGAAGTCGCGTCAAACCCTGGCACAAGTGACAACCCGTGCCCTTGAAGGTCTTGATGATGTTATGAAAGAAACAAAACCTGATGTGGTTCTTGTACATGGGGATACCACGACGACTTTTGCGGCTTCACTTGCGGCTTATTATAATCAGATTCCTGTGGGCCACGTAGAAGCAGGACTTCGAACATGGAATAAATACTCTCCTTACCCTGAGGAAATGAATCGTCAGCTTACCGGGGTTATGGCGGATTTACATTTTGCTCCGACAAACAAATCCATGGATAATCTGCTTGCAGAAAACAAGCCGACCAACCAGATTTTTGTCACAGGAAATACTGCGATTGATGCGCTGCAAACCACCGTTAAAGACGATTATGCCTCAGAAGTGCTTGACGAGATTGGAGATAAACGGTTAGTTCTGATGACCGCCCATAGACGTGAAAATCTTGGGAATAATATGAAACAGATGTTTCGAGCTATTAAGCGCCTTGTGGAAGAACATGATGACATTCAAGTGATCTATCCTGTACATCTGAACCCAGCCGTTAAAGAAACGGCTGATGAAATTTTGGGAAATGATGACCGCATCAAATTAATTGATCCGCTTGATGTAATTGATTTCCATAACTTTGCTTCCAGCGCTCATTTAATCCTTACTGACTCAGGCGGCGTCCAAGAAGAAGCGCCTTCACTTGGAGTGCCTGTATTGGTTCTTCGCGACACAACTGAGCGTCCGGAAGGAATCGAAGCAGGAACGCTGAAGCTCGCCGGAACAGAAGAGGATCACATTTTCCATTTAGCAAATGAATTACTGTCTGATGAGGAAAAACATAAAGAAATGTCGCATGCTTCCAATCCATATGGGGATGGAAAAGCATCTGCAAGAATTGCTGAAGCGATCCGATATTTCTTTAATCATCGGGAAGATAAGCCAGCACCGTTTGAAATTGAATAATGGTTAAAAGATCAAATCCATGAGGGTTTGGTCTTTTTTTTATACAAAAATTGCCTGGGCACGTTCATGAATAGCTGTACTCATCCATCACAAACTAACTAAAAAGGAGACGAGCCTATGCGTTTGCTGCACTTGTTCATTCTTTTATTACTTCTTACAGGCTTTCAGTCCCCGGATGAAAACGATGAAGTAACTATTATTATTGAGACGGAAGACTCCTCATCCCTTCTTGCAGAACAAATTGAATCCAGAATTCCGAGGCTGGAGGTTGTGGCACAGTATGACACGATCTTTAACGGTCTGGCTGTAAAAGGGACGGCCCAAGAACTTGAAAAACTTGCTCGTATGGACATGGTAGTGAATCAGTATCCCGTCGTAAAATATAAAAGTCTGCAGCAGGAAATGGGTACCTTTTCTACTCAAGTAATCCGAGATCAATTTAATCCCTCCTATACAGGGAAAGGGGTGAAAGTAGGCGTCATTGATACAGGAGTGGACTACTCTCATCCGGATCTACAAAAGAACTACAAAGGTGGTTTTGATACCGTAGATTTTGATAACGATCCTATGGAAACCAGAGGGGAAGGTTCGACCATGCATGGATCCCATGTAGCAGGGGTCATTGCTGCTGATGGAAAAATGAAAGGGATAGCTCCAGATGCTGAGCTTTACGCTTATCGGGCGTTAGGTCCAGGGGGGATCGGATCCTCTGTGCAGGTTATCGCTGCTCTTGAAGAAGCGATTAAAGAGAGGATGGATGTGATCAATCTGTCTCTTGGTAATGATGTGAACGGTCCGGACTGGCCCACTACACATGCTGTTAATAGAGCGGTAGAGCTTGGCGTGACCGTTATAGTTGCAGTTGGGAATTCAGGTCCGGACACTTGGACTGTAGGATCCCCTGCCACTTCATCAAAGGCGATAACCGTAGGAGCCTCGGCCCTTCCTTCAAAAGCGCCGGTATTTGGAATTCCAGGAAGAGATCGACAAATCCCTGTTCAAGTACTGCTCGGGTCAGAACCATGGGAACTTTCCAGAAAATATCCTTTATTGGACGCTGGAAGAGGGGAAGAAGAACTAAAGCATGCTTCTGGAAAAATCGTATTGTTCGAACGTGGGGAAATTTCCTTTCAGGAAAAAGCTTTTAAAGCTTATCAAGCTGGTGCGGAAGGTGTGGTTATATACAATAATGAACCCGGCTTATTTCAGGGTTCGTTAGAGAACTTTTCCATTCCAATTCCGGTCGCTGCTGTATCCAAAAAAGACGGGGAGTGGTTGATTCAAGAAGGAGTTCAGCAGAATCAATGGCTGGAAACCACCGAAGTTTCACTTGATCATCGAATGGCTCCTTTCAGTTCTCGTGGTCCCGTAACGAATACATGGGAATTAAAACCAGATGTGGTAGCACCGGGGGTAAACATTTTAAGCACGGTACCTGGAGGATATGCAGCACTGCAAGGAACGAGTATGGCTGCTCCGCATGTTGCAGGACTTGCGGCTTTATTAAAAGAAGCTCATCCAGAGTGGTCACCTCAACAAATAAAAAGTGCGATGATGAGTTCAGCAGATATTCTGGAAAAAGATAAACTTCCTTATTCGCCTACAGAGCAAGGTACAGGCTTTATTGATGTAGAAGAATCATTTAACCCAACTCTGCTAATTGAACCTGGCTCGCTTGCATTCGGGCGCGTAGATCAACCATTGGTAAATAAAAAAGCAGAATTGAAGCTTACAAATCCGACAAATGAGAGTCAGACAGTACACCTTGAAGTCCCGGTTCGTGAAAATGGGAGCAGGTGGGACCTCCCAACTACTGTCCGGTTGGAACCGAATGAAACGAAGGAAGTGGAGGTTGGACTCCATCTTACGAAATCTTTTCTAAAAGCAGGAGTTCATCAGGGGTTTATTAAACTGAGAAATCAAGATCATGACTTCCACGTTCCTTATCTTTACATGATCGGAACGTCTGATTACGAAAAGGTGTCCGGTTTGGAACTATCATCTAAGTGGGCGGACGCAAGACGATACACTTATCGCTTCCATCTTACAGATTCCGTAGATAAAATCACCGTCGATCTATACAGAGCTGGTACTATGCTCTCTCACGGAAAATTATTTGAACTTGAAGACCCTCAGCCGGGTATGGTGGAAGGGGAATTTAAAATAAATACGAATCATCTTGAAGGGGCTTATGTAGCTGTCATCACTCTCGAGTATGAAGACCAGAAAGAAAGTTACCCATTCCCAGTAACGTTCACACCTTCATAAAACCCAGTAACTTCCACCTCAGATCATCCTTTTTTTGGATGACCTGAGGTGGAAGTTTTATGTAAAAATGGCTCGAAAAGTCTATTTATTTTCGGTTTAGAATTGGTAAAATAGTACATGTAAGTTTTGTCACAAATGTGACGAAAATGTGATCGAAAAGTGTCATACATTTGTATTTTTAATCACAAACTCATTGACATCATATAACCCCTAATGTATTCTTACATAGTGTGGGATGATAAGGTTTTCATAACGAATTGCAAAGGTTCTGACACCTTTTTATTCAAGTGAAAAGAGGCTTGTAAATGAAAGATACCAGACCGCCTTTTCAGGCCATGGCATTAACTAGTGCCATCGTTTCTCAGCTTGCCGGTGGACCACTTGCCGGAGTTTATCTTGGGAAATGGATAGATGGTCAATTTTCCACAGAGCCCACATTCCTAATCATAGGGATTTTTCTAGGATTAGGAGCAGGTACATATGGGACCATTCATTTAGTACGGACGTACACGGGAGACGATTAGCATGAAGCACTACCAACAGATGATGGCCCGTCAACGAAAATGGATGCTCTACCTTCTGGCGTTACTCGTTCTTGGCTGGGGCCTTACCCCTTGGGAACCGATTTTTCTAGGCCTTCTCCTGGGAAGCGCTTTGAGTTTTTATAACCTCTGGCTTATGCAGCGCAAAATCCGCAAGCTTGGCGAAGCCTCCGCAGAGAACAAGTCTGTAAGAGGAATCGGTACGTTTACTCGTTTGGCTTCAGGTGCACTGGCTGTAGTCATTGCCCTCCAGTTTGAAGAACATATTCATTTGATTTCCGTAGTATTGGGCTTAATGGCAGCCTACATTGTCATTTTTATAGATTACCTGTTCAATAAATCAACAGTTTAGCACGATGGAAGGTAGGTGAACAGATTGAATCACGAAGCACCGATGTGGAATGATGCGTTTGGGATCACTTGGCTTGATTTCAACCTTTCCAACGTTTTAATGATGTTTGTGGCCTCATTAATCGTTTTCATTCTAGGGGTAACAGCCACACGTAACATGAAACGGTTCCCAACCGGCTTTCAAAATTTCATGGAATGGCTGATTGACTTCATAAAAGGCATTATCGGTTCAAATATGGATTGGCGAACAGGAAGGCTCTTTCTTCCACTTGGTTTAACCTTATTTGCCTACATATTTGTAGCTAATATGCTTGGAGTCGTCACCAATGGAGTAGTTGGACATGAACTGTGGTGGAAATCACCAACCGCAGACCCCGGCATAACCTTAACCTTGGCAACACTTGTTGTCGTCTTATCTCACTACTATGGGGTTAAGCTGAAAGGCGGTAAAGAATACAGTAAAGGTTTTATAAGACCTCTGCCGTTTTTACTACCTTTCAAAATCATTGAAGAGTTCTCTAATACTCTTACACTTGGTTTGCGTCTATATGGGAACATTTACGCAGGAGAGATCTTACTGAGCTTGCTTGTCACTATGGCAGCAGGCGGCGTTGGTGGATTTTTAGGAGCTTCACTTCCAATGATAGCTTGGATGGGCTTCAGTACATTTATCGGTTTTATCCAGGCATTTATCTTTGTAATGTTAACGATGGTTTATATGTCTCACAAGGTGAGCGACGACCATTAAAATAAAAGAATAAAAAATTATTTTTTTAAAAATATGAGGAGGATTTTCATTATGGGTCTTTTAGCAGCTGCAATTGCAGTAGGATTAGCGGCACTAGGTGCTGGTATTGGTAACGGTCTGATTGTAAGTCGTACGGTAGAAGGAATTGCGCGTCAACCAGAATTGCGCAGTGCTCTTCAAACAACTATGTTCATCGGTGTTGCTCTAGTAGAGGCGATTCCGATCATCGGCGTTGTTATCGCATTTATCGTAATGGGTCAGTAAAGCAGGACGAGCGAATACGCTTATGGCGAAGTTCAACTCAATCGATCTTCGCCTTTCCTTTATACCTTTACGAAAACTTGATACCCAAATGGATTGGAAAGAAAACTTCGACTGAAGCTTTTATAAGCTAAAGCCGGGTTTTTCTCTTGTCTAGCTGAGCTCTTATATGTAAGGCTTTTGCTTGCTTGAGGGTTAACCCTGTTACGATATGGTGTGGAGAGGAGTGAAAACTGTGCAAGGATTCACAGAGAGTCTTGTCCTCGGAGCTGGAGGACTTAACATAGGTGATATGATCATTCAACTTGTGTTCTTCCTTATCTTGCTGGCTCTTTTAGGCAAGTTTGCTTGGGGACCATTAATGAATATGATGAAAGAGCGTGAAGATTACGTAGCTAACGAAATCAATACCGCAGAAAAAAGTCGTGAAGAAGCACAGCGTATGCAGCGTGAAGCTTCTGAAGAACTTAAGAAAACCCGTCAGGATGCACAGAAAATAATCGAAGATGCACGCAAAACGGCTGGTCAGCAGGAACGAGATATTATTGAGTCCGCTCGCGCTGAGTCTGAAAGAATGAAAGAATCAGCTCGTCAGGAAATTGAGCAAGAAAAAGAGAAAGCCGTACAGGTCCTTAAAGATCAAGTGGCTTCTATGTCTGTCATGATTGCATCCAAAGTAATTGAGAAAGAACTTTCGGAGAAGGATCAGGAGAAATTGATTCATCAATACATTGACGAGGCAGGAGAAGAGCGATGAGCCAAACAATCATTGCGAGACGCTATGCTGACGCTCTTTTTCAACTTGGACAAGAACATTTGAAATTAGATCAATTAGAAACAGAATTACGAGAACTGCAAAAAGTGTTCCGTGATAATGAAAAGCTTTATACATTCCTTAAGCATCCACGTATTTCCGTCGACCAAAAGAAACAACTCATTCATAAATCATTTCTGTCGTATTCAGCAGAAGTTGTGAACACCCTTAAGTTGTTGGTAGACAGGCATAGAGAAGACATTATTTCTGAAATGATCACTCATTTCTTAACGATGATGAGCGATGCAAAAGGAGTAGCAGAAGCAGATGTTTACTCCGTACGTGAGCTTTCGAAATCTGAAAAGAAACGGATTTCAGAAACATTTGCACCAAAAGTAGGCAAACGTTCATTGAACCTGAACAATATCGTTGATCCAAGTATTCTCGGAGGAATTCGTGTGCGAATTGGTAATCGGATATTTGACGGTTCCGTCAGTGGAAAGCTTAGCCGCATGGAGCGCAAGCTAGTTTCTGCTAACAAAAGATGATAGGGGTGAAATGGCATGAGCATTAAAGCTGAAGAAATCAGTGCGCTGATTAAACAGCAAATTGAAAGCTATGAATCAGATATAGAAGTCAATGATGTGGGTACAGTTATCGAAGTTGGTGACGGTATTGCCCGTGCTCATGGTCTTGACAACGTCATGGCCGGAGAACTCGTTGAATTCTCAAATGGTGTCATGGGATTGGCACAAAACTTAGAAGAAAGTAACGTTGGTCTTGTTATTCTTGGACCGTATACAGATATTAAAGAAGGCGATGAAGTACGCCGTACAGGCCGTATCATGCAAGTACCTGTAGGGGAAGAAATGCTTGGACGTGTCGTGAATCCACTTGGTCAGCCTGTAGATGGAAGAGGACCAATTGAAACAACTAAAACACGCCCGATTGAAGCACCAGCTCCAGGGGTTATGGATCGTAAATCCGTAGATGAACCTCTTCAAACAGGGATTAAAGCTATTGATGCCCTTGTACCTATCGGACGTGGCCAGCGTGAACTTATTATCGGTGACCGTCAGACTGGTAAAACATCTGTAGCCATCGATGCAATTTTGAACCAGCATGATCAGGATATGGTTTGTATCTATGTAGCAATTGGTCAGAAAGAATCAACCGTACGCGGCACAGTGGAAACTCTTCGCCGTCACGGTGCACTGGATTACACAATTGTCGTAACGGCTAGTGCTTCTCAGCCAGCTCCGCTTTTATACCTTGCTCCATATGCAGGCGTAACATTAGGGGAAGAATTTATGTACAATGGCAAGCATGTACTGGTTGTATATGATGACCTTTCCAAGCAGGCTGCCGCTTACCGTGAACTTTCCTTGCTGCTTCGTCGTCCACCAGGCCGTGAAGCGTTCCCAGGGGATGTATTCTATCTGCACTCCCGTCTGTTGGAACGTGCAGCTAAATTAAGTGATGCAAAAGGTGGAGGTTCATTAACAGCCCTTCCTTTCGTTGAAACACAAGCAGGAGATATTTCCGCCTATATTCCAACAAACGTTATTTCCATAACAGACGGTCAGATCTTCTTACAATCCGACTTATTCTTCTCTGGCGTACGTCCAGCGATTAACGCCGGGTTATCCGTATCCCGTGTTGGTGGATCAGCTCAAATCAAAGCCATGAAAAAAGTTGCCGGTACATTGCGTCTTGACCTAGCTTCTTATCGTGAATTGGAAGCTTTCGCACAGTTCGGCTCTGACCTTGATAAATCTACGCAGGCTAAACTGAACCGCGGAGCGCGTACCGTTGAAGTTCTTAAGCAAGGTTTACACCAGCCGCTGGCTGTAGAGAAACAAGTTATGATTATCTTTGCCCTTACTAAAGGATTTCTGGATGATATTCCAGTGGATGATGTTACTCGCTTTGAGTCAGAATTCCACACATGGCTTGACAACAATCGCAAAGAGCTGATTGGTCAGATCCGGAAAACTGGAAAACTGGCAGAGGAAGAAGATATGAAAGAAGCTGTGAAAGAATTCAAGAAAACATTTGTGATCTCTGAATAAATAAAACACAGCTGGAAAGGGTGGTGAAACAGCGTGGCATCCCTTAGAGATATCAAAGGCCGGATTACCTCTACCAAGAAGACGAAACAGATTACAAAAGCCATGGAAATGGTGTCTGCTTCTAAATTGAATCGTGCCGAACAGAATGCAAGATATTTTGTTCCATACAGCGAAAAAATTCAAGAAGTCGTAGCGAGTATTTCTCAAGGCGGAGGTGATGCAAGTCACCCGATGCTTGAATCGAGGGAAGTGAAGTGTACAGGTTACCTGGTGATCACTTCTGACCGCGGTCTTGCAGGAGCATTCAACAGCAGTGTCTTGAGAAGAGTCTATCAGCAGATTCGCCAGCATCATACTTCTGCTGAAGAATACAAGCTGATCACCATTGGCCGTATTGGACGGGACTTCTTCCGTAAACGTAATATACCGGTAGATATGGATATTACTGGCCTGGCAGACCAGCCGGACTTTGCTGATATTAAAGATATCGCATCGGATACGATCCAACTCTTTACAGACGAAGAGATCGATCAATTATATATTTATTACAACCATTACGTTAGTGCTATCACACAGGAAGTAACCGAGAAAAAAGTCTTGCCGTTAACGGACTTTGGTGGAGAAAGTGTAGGATCCACAAGTTCTTATGAGTATGAGCCGAACCAAGAGGAGATTTTGGAAGTCTTGCTTCCGCAGTATGCTGAGAGCTTGATTTACGGAGCCTTACTTGATAGTAAAGCTAGTGAGCATGCAGCTCGGATGACAGCTATGAAGAGTGCAACTGATAATGCTGATGATCTAATTGGTGATTTAACACTATCTTATAACCGTGCACGTCAAGCTGCTATTACCCAAGAGATTACTGAAATTGTCGGCGGTGCAGCTGCCCTCGAATAGGGATTCTTGGATTTTTGAACAGTAAGTTAGGAGGGAAATCGATGAGTAATGGACGCGTGACCCAAATCATGGGACCAGTTGTCGACGTAACATTTGATGACGGACAGCTCCCAGATATCAATAACGCACTACACGTACGTTATGATGCGCAATCCGAAGATGAAAAAAACGTCGACCTTACGTTAGAAGTTGCCCTTCATCTGGGTGACAATACCGTTCGTACTGTTGCCATGTCTTCCACAGAAGGAGTAATGCGTGGCACACCTGTTATCGATAAAGGCAGCCCAATTTCAGTTCCAGTGGGAGAAGTAACATTGGGCCGAGTATTCAACGTTCTAGGTAACAATATTGATTTAGATGAACCTTTAAGTGATGATGTACGTCGTGATCCAATCCACCGCGAAGCACCAGTGTTTGAGAACTTAGCTACAGAAACTGAAATTCTGGAAACTGGAATTAAAGTTGTAGACCTTTTAGCTCCATACGTAAAAGGTGGTAAAATTGGATTGTTTGGTGGCGCAGGAGTAGGTAAGACCGTACTCATCCAGGAATTAATTAACAACATCGCCCAGGAACACGGTGGTATCTCTGTATTTGCCGGAGTTGGTGAGCGTACACGTGAAGGTAACGACCTTTATTGGGAAATGACCGATTCAGGTGTTATTAAAAAAACAGCTATGGTGTTTGGACAAATGAACGAACCGCCTGGTGCTCGTATGCGCGTAGCTCTGTCTGGTTTAACAATGGCAGAATATTTCCGTGATGAACAAGGACAGGACGTGTTGTTCTTTATAGACAACATCTTCCGTTTCACCCAGGGCGGTCTTGAAGTATCTGCCCTTCTTGGACGTATGCCATCAGCCGTTGGTTACCAGCCAACCTTAGCGACTGAAATGGGACAACTGCAGGAGCGAATCACATCTACTGACAAAGGTTCTGTTACATCTATTCAGGCCATCTACGTGCCTGCCGATGACTATACCGACCCTGCGCCAGCAACAACGTTCGCTCACTTGGATGCAACGACTAACCTTGAGCGTAAGCTCTCTGAACAGGGTATTTATCCTGCCGTTGATCCACTTGCATCAACCTCCCGTGCTCTGGACCCGGATGTAGTCGGTGACGAGCATTATCAAATAGCTCGCGAAGTACAGCGTACATTGCAGCGTTATAAAGAGCTGCAGGATATCATTGCCATTCTTGGTATGGATGAGCTTTCTGATGAAGATAAATTGACCGTATCCCGTGCACGTAGGGTGCAGTTCTTCTTATCTCAGAACTTCCACGTGGCTGAACAGTTTACAGGACAGCCAGGATCTTATGTACCTGTTGCAGAAACAGTCAAAGGCTTTAAAGAGATCCTTGACGGCAAACACGATGACATTCCAGAGGATGCGTTCCGACTAGTCGGACGTATTGAGGATGTTGTTGAAAAATCAAAACAAATGCAGTAACCTGTCAACACTAGTGATAAAGGGGCGTTCATAGGAGCGCCCGGTTTATTCACTTAACAGCCAAGGAGGAATGTATATGAGCACACTAACGGTGAGTGTCGTCACTCCTGATGGCCCGGTATTGGAAGAAGCATTTGAAATGGTTAGTTGTAAGGCGGAAAGTGGAGAATTGGGAATATTGCCCGGTCACATTCCTATGGTGGCACCACTTACAATCAGCTCCATACGCCTGAAAGGTGAGGGGAAATCGGATCGAATCGCAGTCAGCGGTGGCTTTTTAGAGGTGAGACCTGATAAAGTGACTATACTCGCTCAATCAGCTGAAAAGCCAACTGATATTGATATAGACCGTGCCCGAATGGCTAAAGAGCGTGCTGAAAGACGTCTCCAGGACAAACAAGCCGACATTGATTTCAAACGGGCTGAATTGGCCCTTAAGCGAGCCATTAATCGCTTAGATGTTTATGAGAATAACTTCTAAACTGCTTTCATATTGAGAGCAGTTTTTTTATTAAAGAAACCGTAAATAATCCTGATGTTTATTTTCAGTCCAGTCATCATTAAAGGAGTAGCAAGGCGGTTCATATAATGAATTAAACTGGCAGAAATATTTGTCATTATTGCCCGGGAAATGAGAGAGAAATATTTTCTTTGTCGTCTTCTGTTTTAATTGGGTTTAGCCAATTGTATAAAAAGGTATTTCTGTGTAGATGAATGATGTTCCTAAAAATAGTGACGAAAGAGAGGAGTTAGTATGGATCAATATTTTGCTGAAGAAGCCATTCTGAGTATGACCTCACACATTATCTTCATTATCATAACGTGGAGAGTCCTTCAGTCAGTCAACTTCGATGCGTTTTTCAGGAAACATCGTGTTTTTGAAGCAAGAGTTTTACTCATATTTATTACCATTGCAATTGGAACAACGGTCAGCCGATTTTTTCTTGATTTTATTGCATGGTCTAATAGTCTGGTCTACTTATTTTAAACGTAAATCAATGAAACTATTAATAAATGAATCGTTTGTCAGAAAATGTCCAGTATGATTGTTGTCTTCTCCGGTCAGACTTATAGTAAGTCTATGCTCGGGGAGGCATCAGAAAATGAAAAGTTTACTAGCAGGTATTACGGTATTGATTATGGTATGTACAGGTGCTTATTCACAGGAACTGACTGCGGAGACACCTATTGAAAATTTTGCAGCATTTGCTGAGAATGAGCAGCTGGACGTCAAGGAATGGTCGATCACCCTCAAAGAGACGATATCGAGATCTGATTCATTATTATTGAAAAAAAAGATTTCCGAATCCTATCAAAATGCTGAAATATCTTATGAAGATCAAGAGAACTCAAATAAAATTATTCTAAAAGACGGTCTTATTAAAAGGGAATTTGACGAAAGTTATAGTATTATTCTGCCGAAAAATAAAGATGAAAAGGCGGAATTGGTTTACTATATTGCTGGTAAGGGTACAATTTCCTTGACACCAGAAGTAAAAGATCGGATACGAGAAACTCAGAAACGTTATTTCTCGAAAAACGTCCTAATTTTCTCTTGTCTTAAGGCAGAGTCTAGTGGTATTATAGATGATGTTTTAGTGTATAAAAAATTCAAACAAACATTCGACATTAAACCTTTAGATCAAGTTGCAGAAAAGGATTGGACTAGCAGTTCCGGATATACGGAAAAATGGGGACAAGCAATCCCGACAGCCAGCGGAAAGATGAATGTTCAGTTCGCTACAAGAACTTTGGGCGGGCGGACAAACATCACTATTGGCACACCCATTATTACTGCTGAATATTAATAATAATGAATATGGACGCGGAGGAGAATGAAATTTGGAAAAAATCATCGTCCGTGGTGGGAGGCAGCTGAATGGCACTGTAAAAGCAGAAGGCGCCAAGAATGCCGTACTGCCTGTCATCGCAGCAAGTATAATTGCCAGTGAAGGAAAAAGTGTTTTACACGAAGTTCCTGCTTTAGCAGATGTTACGACTATCAATGAAGTGATTCGACATATGAATGCTGATGTTAAAGTGGAAGGCAACACAGTTACTGTAGATGCTTCTGGAGATCTCGAAACAGAAGCACCAATTGAATACGTGAGGAAGATGCGTGCTTCTGTCCTCGTGTTGGGACCACTTTTGGCCCGGTATGGCCATGCTAAGGTTGCACTGCCTGGTGGTTGTGCGATTGGATCACGTCCTATTGATCAGCACTTAAAAGGCTTTGAAGCTATGGGTGCTGAAGTTACCGTAGGAAATGGATATATTGAGGCAGAAGTTAAAGGTCGATTGCAGGGTGCCAAGGTTTACTTTGATGTTCCAAGTGTAGGGGCTACAGAAAACGTTATGATGGCTGCTGCCTTGGCTGAAGGAACGACCATCCTTGAAAACTGTGCGAAAGAACCGGAAATTGTAGATTTAGCCAATTATCTCAATCAAATGGGCGGCAAGGTTATTGGAGCTGGTACGGAGACCATCCGTATCGAAGGAGTCGACAAGCTTATAGGCGCGACTCATACCATTATCCCTGACCGCGTAGAAGCTGGAACATTTATGGTTGCAGCTGCTATTACTGGAGGTAATGTATTAGTTAAAGGTGCTATGCGTGAACACCTTCGTTCCGTTATTTCAAAAATGGAAGAAATGGGCGTTACCATTGAAGAGGAAGAGGATGGACTTCGAGTTATTGGCCCTGAACAGCTGAAGGCCACTGACATTAAAACGATGCCACATCCAGGTTTCCCTACTGATATGCAGTCTCAAATGATGGCGTTAATGTTAAACGCCAAAGGCACAAGCGTGATTACGGAAACCGTATTCGAAAATCGTTTTATGCATGTGGAAGAATTCCGCCGGATGAATGCTCATCTTAAGATTGAAGGCCGCAACGTTATTGTGGAAGGACCTTCATCTTTACAAGGAGCGGAAGTAGCCGCGACTGATTTACGAGCGGGAGCAGCTCTTATTCTGGCTGGTCTTGTTGCCGATGGGTACACTCGCGTAACAGAACTTAAGCATCTGGACCGTGGGTATGTGGATTTCTCCAACAAACTTGCGGGACTCGGTGCGGATATAGAAAGAATTAACGAAGAAGAATCTTACTCTGAAGAACAAGAAGCTAACGAATCTTTGTCGACCTTATAATGTATATATCCTTATAGCTTGGCTGTTTCATTATTTTTTGAAGCAGCCAAGCTTTTTTTTGGTTCTATCATCCTTGTATCTGGGATACATTTTAGTAGAGAGATCTACAATGTAATCAGGAGGGTGAGAATGAAAAGAAAAAATTGGATGGCATTCTTCATAACAGGTGGCCTGTTCGGGGCTATACTTATACTACCCACTCTAATTGTGGTGCCTTTTACAGGTTCCAGTGCTTCACATGAAGTCCCGGAGACTCCAAATCCGATTGAAAAAGCCGCTGATGCATCAAAAGACCTCTCTCCGATAGCGGTCAGAGTGGAACGAAGCCAATCAGGGAAGATAGAAGAAGTTCCACTGGAGACATATGTGGCAAGGGTGGTTGCATCTGAGATGCCTGCTGAGTTTGAGCTTGAAGCACTAAAAGCGCAGGCTTTAGCAGCTCGAACATATATAACTAGGCATTTGCTTGAAGAAGAGGGTGTATCTCAGGAAGCTGATGTGACGGACACCGTTAATCACCAGGTGTATAAGAATGATGAAGAACTCAGAGCTCAGTGGCATGATCGATATACGAGCAATATGGAGAAAATTAACACAGCTGTCAGTGAGACAGCTGGAGAAATAATCACGTATAACCAGGAGCCGATAACGGCCGCTTTCTTTTCTACGAGCAATGGATACACGGAAAATGCTGAAGACTACTGGGAGAATGAGATTCCTTATTTGAAAAGTGTGGAAAGCCCCTGGGATCAACAGTCACCTAAATTCGCAGATCAGAAAATTATTCCAATTACTCAAGTACAGACAGCCCTTGGCGTAAATTTTAAAGGGAATGTGCGAAACATGACCATGACAAAGACAGAGGGAAATCGTGTAGATAAGGTTCAAGTTGGGGACCAGAGCTTCTCAGGACGACAGATAAGGGAAACCTTCGAACTGCCTTCAAGTGATTTTTCTATGGAGCAAAAAGGCGACCACGTCATTTTTACGACGAAAGGGTATGGTCACGGTGTAGGAATGAGTCAATATGGAGCAAATGGAATGGCTAAGAGCGGCAGCAGTTATAAAGACATAGTGACTCATTATTATCACGATACAGAAGTATCTTCTATCAATAAACAGACGGCATTGTTAACTTCCAGAAATGATAAGCCTGTCAACTGATGGAATATGACTTAGACAGGACCTGAATCTAAGGGTCCTGTTTCCATTTCATAAGATGGGCGGTTGCAATTTGGACAAACTAGTTCGTTCGATGCGATCTTTATTTCTATCTTGAAATGATAAATACTTTTTTAAGAAAAAATTTCCTCTTTATGTATATAATTCCTCAGAAGTGTTCAGAATGATTTTTGAGGTGATGAACATGAGAGAGGAAGGAAAGAAAAGCGTGACTAAATTAAAGTTTAAACGCTTAATGCGCAAGAAATGGTTGTATCCAGCTTTGTATTTGTCCGTAGCAGCATTAGTTCTAGTAGGGGTGTTCTGGTATCAGCAAAGTGGTAAGGAAGTAGAAAACCAGTTAGCTAATCAATCAGAAACGGAAGTCCAGGATGAGTTCACTACTCAGGATTCTGGAGAGGCATCAGTTCCAGTCATGGAGCAAAACGAAAACTTACAAATGCCAGTCGTTGATGAAGAAGCCGCGTCTATCGTTACTAAGTTCTATGATTACAATGCGTCTCAGGAAGATCAAGAAAGTGCACTGGTCCTATACAACAATAAGTACTATCAGAGTGAAGGCGTCGATATAACAAGAGAAGATGGAGAAGCTTTTGAAGTAACAGCAGCTCTATCAGGAACAGTCACAGAAGTAAAAGAAGATCCGCTTTATGGCAATGTCATTGAAATTACACATGATGAAGACGTATCAACGGTCTATGCTAGTCTAGCTGACATTAAAGTCCAAGCTGGTTCTGAAGTTACTCAAGGTGATGTGCTAGGTTCTGCTGGACAGAATTCCTTCGGCCAGGCAAGTGGCGTCCACGTTCATTTCGAATTACGAAATGAAGGGCAGCCTGTAAATCCAGAAAGCTTTTTCGGACAACCTTCCAGTAAGATCAGCGAAGAAGTGAAAGAAGAAGCAGAGGCTGAGAAAGAAACAGAAGTACCTTCTGCTGAAGATGACAGTGCTCCTGCCGAAGACTCCGCAGAAGAACCAGAAGTATCTGATGAGCCAAATGATGAGGAACTAAATACGGATGAAGATCCTGCAGATAACACAGAAGGAGAACAAACTCCTGATGAGGATAGTGCATCATCCATTTCTACAACTCAAACCTAAATGAGGGGCCAGCCCCCTCATTTTTTTTATGCTGTATCATAAACTAGCAAAAAGCATTTACATAAAAAACTCCTGTAAAGCAAGCCTCATCCTTATCCCTGTGGCATAACTCACCTTTTTTAATAATACAATGAGGATAACCGAGCACTCGGTAACGTCCAGGGAGGAACACCATGACTTACACCTAGAGTACCCCCCTCATACTAACAGCATAAGCGCTTTCCTTTGAAACCACCCCCTTGGATAGACAATCACAGGAGGCGAGTGGAGTGCATGATTACATCAAAGAAAGGACCATCAGGATTGGAGAGCACCTCATTGAAACTAAAAAAACGGTCAGAGTGATCGCCAAGGAATTTGGCGTTTCTAAAAGTACGGTGCATAAAGATCTTACAGAAAGACTTCCGGAAGTGAATCCGGAGCTTGCTAAAGAAGTTAAAAAAATACTAGATTATCATAAGGAGATCAGACACCTCCGCGGAGGAGAAGCAACTAGAAGAAAGTATAAAGCCCAACTACTTGAAGAAGGACCTGTGCAGCCTCTTGCCTGACTTCCTTTATTCTCCTCCCTAAAGAAAAATCCCCTGCGTATAAGGTGATTTTTTCATCCCGAATGCGACGATTGTCATAATTTTATGATAGAATATAGAATTAGATGTGTACGATGATACACAGGCAATGAGCGTTATTTTATTAAGTGATGTAAATTTCAAAACGCAGGTTGAATGCCCAGAACATGGTTGAATACTATGGACCTCTCACTTAACCGGAAGGGTTATGACGAATGTTGTGTGTTTACGGGCATGGATGCTTTCAATAGGGAGGATCTACAGGACATGTTTGCAAGAGATATCGGGATAGACCTTGGTACAGCTAACGTGCTCATTCATGTTAAGGGTAAAGGGATCGTATTAAATCAACCAAGCGTTGTTGCGATGGACGTAATACTGGAAAAGTACTGGAAGTAGGAGAAGATGCTCAGCGGATGGTGGGACGCACACCTAAGAATATTGAAGCTATCCGTCCATTGAAGGATGGCATTATTGCAGACTTCGATGCAACAGAAGCTATGCTCAAGTACTTTATCCAAAAAATAAATGTTCGAAGCTTTCTATCCAGACCACGGATGCTGATCTGCTGTCCAACGAATATAACCAAAGTGGAACAGCAGGCAATAAAGCAAGCAGCTGAAAAAGCAGGCGGTAAGAAAGTTTTTTTAGAAGAAAAACCAAAAGTGGCTGCGGTAGGTGCAGGTATGGATATTTACCAGCCATATGGAAATATGATTGTGGATATTGGGGGAGGAACGACTGATATAGCGGTCCTTTCGATGGGGGGAATTGTTACAGCCTCGTCGATCAAAATAGCAGGAAATCGATTGGACCAGGAAATACTTCAATATATTAAGAAAGAACACCAGTTATTAATTGGTGAACGGACGGCTGAGAATATAAAAATTAATGTGGGAACTGTATCTCCAGCGAATCGGACAGAAGTAGTTGATATTCGAGGCCGTGATAGGATTACTGGCCTCCCCCGTACGATTTCGGTCAGTTCTGAAGAAATAGAGAAGGCGCTTCGCGAACCAGTTCAGGTTATCGTTCAAACGGCTAGAGAAGTATTAGAGCGGACGCCTCCAGAACTCTCTGCTGATATAATTGACCGCGGGGTTACCCTGACGGGTGGAGGTGCTCTTCTTCACGGTGTGGATCAGCTTCTTTTCAAAGAATTGAAAGTCCCTGTGATGATTGCTGACTCTCCGATGGATTGTGTAGCTGCTGGAACAGGAATGATACTGGAAAACATGGATAAACGCAGTAAAGTAGTTTTATAGCTTTCGCTAATTGTTAATAAAGGAGCGATCACCTTGTTAAGAGGATTCTACACAGCCGCCTCAGGAATGCTTGCTAACCAACGCATGCAGGAAACATTATCGAATAATATGTCCAATGTGAATACACCAGGATACAAAGCTGATCAGGGGACGATGCGTGCTTTTCCAGAATTGCTGATTGAACAAATGGGAAGCCGCAAATTGCCTGGTTCTGCAAGTAACAGGAATATTCCTGTACAGCACCCTGTCGGATCTCTTAATACAGGTGTTTATATGCAGGAGGCTGTGCCCGCTTTCACTCAAGGTGATTTAAGAGAAACGGGAGTTGGTACGGATTTAGCCCTCCTTCAAAGAAACGTGCCCGACGAGTCGGGCTCTGTTTTTTTTGATGTTCAAAATGAGGCAGGAGAAACGCGCTACACGAGAAATGGCAATTTCACCGTGGACGGGGAAGGATTCTTAACTACGAATCAAGGGAACTATGTATTGGATCAATTAGGAAATCCGATTGAAACGAACGGGATGGAATTTGACGTTTCTGAGGAAGGTATAATCACGGTAGATGGACAAGATATCCCTTTAGGCTTATCTTATAGTCCGGCAGCGGAAGATATGGTGAAGGAAGGCGAAGGTTTATACAGGCTTGGGGAAGACGGCACTCAGCTCATAGATGCCCGGGGAGATAACACAGTTGAAGTCGATGTAAAACAGAACTTTCTTGAAAGTTCCAATGTAAACAGTGCCCGTACAATGACGGAAATGATGAATACATATCGGTCTTTTGAAATGAACCAAAGAGTACTTAAAGCTTACGACCAAAGTATGCAGAAAACAGTCACTGAGATTGCCAGACTGCGATAAGGAGTGGAGGGCTATTGATTAACCGTTCGATGATTCAGGCTTCTGTTACAATGGGACAGCTGCAGAGTAAGCTTGATTTAATAGGGAATAATCTTGCTAATGGGAACACGACTGGTTACAAAAGTCGGCAGGCCGACTTTTCTTCATTGTTATATCAGCAAATCGACAATTTATCCTCCGAACCAGATCCTGGAAGCCGTCAGACACCTGATGGAGTAAGAATAGGGTCAGGGGCAAGTCTTGGTCACACAAATGTTGACCTTAGCCATGGAAGCCTTCAGAATACAGGTAGAGAACTGGACCTTGCCTTGTTAGAAAAGGGCCATTTATTTCAATTACAAATTCCTACAGAAGCGGGCTTAGAAACACAGTACACCAGGGCAGGTAATTTTTATCTAAATCCGGTAAATGACAATGAAGTAATGCTTACAGACTCGGAAGGTTATTCTGTACTTGGAGATGCGGGGGAGCCTCTTGTACTTGAAAATGGATTTACGGAATTGAAGATTAATGAAGAAGGTTCAGTGATGGTATCACGCGACGGGCAGTTATCCGTGGAAGGGCAGCTTGAGGTGGTGGAAGCCGTAAGACCAAGAATGCTTGAGTCGGTAGGCGGCAACCGTTTTAAAGTTCCTGAGGGTATGGAAGGGACAGGAATAACATCAGAAGTTCCCCAAAATGAAACACGAATACAAAACCGAACACTTGAATCTTCCAACGTTGATATTTCCAAGCAAATGACGGATATGCTAAATGCTCAGCGAGCTTACCAATTTAATGCAAAATCGATTTCCACGGGTGATCAGATGATGGGTCTGATCAATCAGCTCAGATCATAAACGTAAGGAGTTTGACGACCATGGCAACAGATCCTAATACAAATGACAAAAACCATAAACGTGAGAAGGATAGACAGAAGAAACGTAAAGCTTTAGACGAGGCGACTAAACAAGATCATACAAAAAAACAAGGGTATTGGCAGAAGATGAAAAAGACCCTGAGTGAAAAGACGGGGCATAAAAGCCGTATCCGTGTTCTTCCTATTTGGTTGCGTATTATCATTGTTCTGGTCTTAAGCATCGTGGCTTTGTTTATTGGGTTAATGGTCGGATACGGAGTGATCGGAGACGGAAAACCTATGGATGCTCTCAGCTGGGACACTTGGCAGCACATCTGGGATATTGTTACAAAAACTGAATAGCATGAGAAGAATTCTACACGGGTCTCCACGACTCGTGTTTTTTTATGTCTAAGGTATAAAGGAAATGTCTGGCACATCAAGTTGTTTCTGAAAGCGTTATTTAGGGAATAAATCTTAAATCTAATATTTAGTGGGGAGGCCGCAAGCTTTGAGAACCGACGTATTTATCGCTGGTGGAGGTGTTGGAGGTTTAACACTGGCAGCCAAATTGGCCAGTCGCGGCGTTCATGTCACGATTGCTGAACAGCTGACGAAGGAGTCACCCGTATATAAAGGAGAACTGCTTCAGCCAAAAACCATTGCGATACTGGAAAGACTTGGAGTCATCGATGAAATTGAAGGATGCGGTCACGTGATTGACCAGCTTAGATTTCAGGAAATTCACCGTCGTGAAGGGAAATCCCCTGAAGAGATTAATTTAACGGAGCTGAATTATAGCCGAGTGGCCAGTAAATATGACCATGCCTTAATGGTGCCGCATGAGAGAACGAAGTCCATTATACGGGATAAGGGACAAACCTTTGAAGAACATTTTCACTATTTAGGAGGCGCCAGATTTTTAGGTTTTGAAAAAGGAATGGCAAAGGTGAAGCAGAAGAAGGAGACTTTCCATATAGAAGCCAAGGTATATATCGGCGCAGAAGGGCGCAGTTCCCCTACTCGAAAAGCTATGAATGCGGATGTGAAGCGTAAAGATTACAATCACCATTTTCTAACAGTCACAATGCCTAGACCAGCATCTTACACCAAAGGAAAAATTATAACCACAGCTGATCGTTTTCTAGGCTTGTTCCCTCTCCCTGACAATGAAGTGAGAACCGTTTATCTGATAAAAGCTGGAGAATACAAGACCATTAAAGAAAAGGGTCTTGAGTACCTCTACCAAGCCTATAGCGAACTTGAACCAGAGTTGTCAGAGGGAGTGCGTACCATCGACGATTGGAAAAAGGTTCAGCTTATGATTCCCTATACCTATCACGTGGACAAGTATTATTCTGGAAATCTTGCCATTATAGGTGACGCCGCTCACACCGTCCATCCCATGGCAGGAGAAGGAATGAACCTGGCCGTACAGGATGCAGATGTCCTTGGAGAACTGCTTGCATGGTGTAAAGAAAATAATAAAAATTATCATGAGTATTTACATTACTATGAAGATGTAAGGAAGCCTCGTGTTTCCTCCCTTCTTCATTTAAGTCACCTGTCAGCACTCGTCTATTCTTTCCGTTTCGAATGGTGGAGAAAAATCCGTATGAGGGCTGTCCAGCGGATTTATGATGATGATCAGCTTCACGTGAAACAAATGCTCAATATATCCGGATTGGGATCATGGAATTTCAACTTACTCGATCGGGCCATCCAGGGAAGTGTTCTTCCAGCACGCAGTAAAAAGGTAAAAGATACGACACAGTGGAAATACTTATTTTCAGAATCAGAAGACTATCCATGGGAAAAAGAGAACTAGGAAAGGATGAATCATATGAATGAATGGGTAACGGCTATGCAGGCTAGAAAGTGGATGAAAAAGAATGAATCGTTTCTGCCAAGCTGGCATGCTTATGTGGGATCTGAGTTAGAACTGTTTGATGAATTCAAATCAGCTAGGACAGTAGAAGCGGTAAGTGAAAAAACAGGGTACTCTTATGATTTATTAGCTTCCTGGGTTAAAGTAGGAGTCGCAGTTAAGCATCTGAAGAAGCGTCCAAATGAACGTTACCGTACGTCAAAAAGAAGATGCTCTGCTCTTATGGGGCAAGAGCAGTCGCCTGGTGTTAAAGCATTGCTGAAAGAGATGATGGAGCTTCATATTCCTACAATGCTGCAATATCCCTCTATACTAAAGTCTCATGAGCGTGCCTTGTTCGACCATGAGCGGCATGGGGAAGTTGTAGCTGAAACTTCAGCCTTGCTTGAACACTTTGCGATTAAAAAGATTAAGAAGATGATACGCGCTAGAAAAGTAGATACCATTGTGGACCTTGGCTGCGGCCATGGCGGATACTTACGAAAGTTAGCCGAAGAATTTCCTGATGTCAAGATGATTGGGGTGGATCTGAACCAAAAGGTCATCGATCATGCACGAGAATTATCTGACAATTTCTCTAATATAAAGTTTGAAGTAGGAGATATAAATGAATGGGAGCCGGAAGATGGAAGGAAAGTGGACGTTGTACTGCTTCACAATATCTTTCATTATGTTCATCCTGATTCACGCCCTGATCTTCTAGAGCAAATGTACAGTTATGTTGAAGCTCAAGGAGTCGTTTCTGTTATCACACCTATTAATGAAACCGAGCATGGGGAAGCTTTTTCTTCAGCGTTTAACAGCTTCTTTGTAGCTCACTCGAATCTTTTTGCGCTGCCGGATAAGAAAGAGTTAAAAGAGGTTACGGCTCATTCTAATTTTGACATGTATGATTTAGATCCGATTGTTAAAGAGGGTTCCTGGTACACTTTCTGGATGAGTCCATCTTCTCCAGTGAAAGAATGGGAACAAACCCAGGAGATGAACGACGGAGAACGTTCGTTATCTTCCAAGCAGGAAGATAACAAGGAGTTAACTCGTTCGTCATAAAATAAACCGCTGTGACCAATTCAGTCACAGCGGTTTATAATTTTCTTGGAGGACTCCGTTTCGAGATATTTATTGAGCGGAGAAGGTCCTCCGGGGGACGATTTCGCTTTCCGTGGGCATGTGCTGAGCCTCTTCAGGCTAAGCCTTCCGGGGTCTCACCGATCATGTTTGTCCCACAGGAGTCTACATCGTCCCCCTACGGACCTAGCCAGATCAGAAACTCGAATCCCTTTAAGACATCAACGGGTTCATGAGAAAAAAGCAGGTGCTCATGAAGCTGTTCTTATGCTATAACGATGTAAAATAGCCTGTCATAAAAGCATTTAGGACCGATTAGGAAGGAGGGCATCCTCTTTTATAAAAGGGTCCGTTATTCTTACTCGGTGGGGTTGGTGGGGAAATGGCGAGACTCCCATGGGAGAAGGAACTAGGTGAGATCCCGCAGGGAGTGAAACGAGCGAGGAAGCTCACCGTTCCCCCATAGGAAAGCGAGTTATTTCCCCACCAGCCCCCATCTCATATCGTAACGGCCCCATTTATCTTGGAACTGAGCCTTACAGTATCAGGAGCTTATATGCAACAATGATTATTATGATTTTATTGCCCGTTTTTGAAGGGGTGTCTTAATTATCTTTTGTCGAGAAGGACATCCATCTATATAATAAGGGTAGAATGAACAAAAGGAGCTGCATGCATGTATGTTAGATATCCAAGAAATTAAAGAAATTATTCCACACAGGTATCCGTTTCTGCTCATTGATCAAGTCGAAGAAATTGTAGAAGGAGAACGCGCTGTTGGATACAAAAATGTAACGATGAATGAACCGTTTTTTCAGGGACACTTTCCTGATTACCCGGTGATGCCAGGGGTGTTAATTACGGAAGCCCTAGCTCAAATGGGAGCGGTAGCTATGCTTAAAAAAGAAGAAAACCAGGGGAAACTGGCCTTTTTTACAGGTATTGATAAGTGCCGCTTTAAGCGTCAGGTAAAACCAGGTGACCGACTAAAACTTGAAGTGGACATTGTAAGACTGAAAGGACCGATGGGTAAAGGAAAAGCGAAAGCAACCGTAGATGGTGAAGTAGCCTGCGAAGCCGAAATTATGTTCGCTTTGAAATAATTTAAATGACTCGGATCATAAGGTCCGGGTCATTTTTTATGGGGTTTAAAGGGAAAAAATGGTATAATTCTAGCATTGAAAGAATAAATCTATGAATCTAGCAGAAGGAGTGGCTTCGCATTAAAAATTATCTTAAAGCCTTTGGAGTTTTGGCTTTCCTGGTCGTTTTGAACATTTTTCTCATTCCAAGTGTACACGCAGAAACGCAAATTGCAGATAAATGCAGCTTTGAACAGACCGAGGGCGTGAACCCTGATCCGCAAACCATCAATTGTCTTTTAACAGAGGCTGCTGTTAAGTATGATATACCTCCTGAAATTTGTTAAAGCGGTTGCTGAAAAAGAGAGTGCCGGGAAACAGTATGAAGACAACAAGCCGCTTATCTCAGAAGATGGCGGAATTGGGATCATGCAGGTGACACAGAAGGATAACTATGATGATACACGCTTAAAGCAGGATATTGTGTATAATATTGAAGCTGGTGTCGAGATTTTAAACAAAATGTATGATCGAAACGACCTGCCATCCATCAATAAAAGTGAAGGATCTGTTAACACTTACCAAAGAAATTATATAGAAAATTGGTATTTTGCTGTAATGGCCTATAATGGCATTAAACCAGTGAATAGTCCGGTTATACAGGAAAATGGTGACGAGAATAAAGAAGCCTATCAAGAAGAAGTGTTCGAGATCATCGAAAGAAACATGGATCGCGAACTGGGAGAATTAGATTTTTCAAGGGATGATTTTGACTACGACCCTGCAAAAGGAGATAACATTCGGTTTGTAACCATGGAGTATCGTTTCCTGGAGCCATTTACATCTTCCAACTATTTTTATAAAAAGGGCCAAACCGTCGGGGCCGTTAAAGAAGTTAATTTGCGCTCCCAGCCGACAACCTCCAACCCGAACGTAATAGGAAAAGTGAAACAGGGGGAACACCTGACGATCGAAGGTTCCTATGCGTATGAAAAAAGTCAGGAAAGTTTAAATCCATTTGTATGGTATAAAGTTGAAAAAGAGAACGGCACTAAGGGATACGTAGCATCGAATTATTTAAGAAATAAATTTAAAGATGTACCTGCTAATCATTATGCTGAAGAGAGTATTGATCAATTATTCGATATGAACATACTGAGGGGCCATAATGAAGATACTTTCGGGATGAAGGAGAATTTAATTCGTATTCATGCCGCTATGCTTTTCGTGCGTGCGGAGAATCTTTCATTGACTGGTCGTCCAGACCCTGGTTTTGTGGATGTATCACCAGAGAGCCGTTATTTTGATACTGTATCTGCTGTTGCTGATGAAGGTATTTTTAACGGAGATGAGAAAGGAAACTTCCATATAGAAGATGACTTGAAGCGGAGCGAAATGGCCGTCCTGCTGCAAAATGTCTATAATTTTGAAAAGTCATCGAAAGAGCATCCATTTGTGGATGTAGAAGATGACATATGGTACGACGAATCCGTAAACCGCCTTTATCATGCAGGGATAACTTCTGGTGTGAGTGCTGACCAGTACGGTCCATCAGAAACGGTGACACGAGAGCAGTTTGCTGCCTTTTTGATCCGATCCATTGAATATCAGAAAAACAATTAAAGTCTCATCAAATTACTCCGGCTTCGGCCGGAATTTTTTTGGGAAAAATGGATGATTTTTACCAGCGGGGACATACTACTGGTCGTAATCATTAAAAAGGAGGAATACAAATGAAATCTCTATCAATTAAGTTGCTAATTGCTATGCTGATGGTTTCCCTTTTAGGTGCCTGTGGTACGGATGAAGATCCAATGGGTAAAGAAGAAAATGACACGGAACAGAACATGAATGAGGAAGAGAACAAAGAAGAGGATCAAATGAATGAAGACGGTATGAATGAGGACGATGAAGAAAATATGGATCAAGAAGATATGACAGATGGGGAAAATGATGCTACGGAAGAAGATATGACGAACGAAGATACCATGGAGAATGACATGACAGAGAACGAAAATGATAGCAAAGACAATCAATAACAGAAAAGCCGCTAAACTTAGCGGCTTTTATTGTGTTTGTTATTATAGGATAAAAATACTGAAGTGACCACCATACATATTCCACCCAGGGTTAGAAGGGGAATAAGAAAATGAAAGGCTGACAAATAATCGAGTAATAGCAATCCAACTCCTGTAAGAAACGAAATAAATCCACTGACCGCCAACGTTTTTCCCTTCTGATTCACATAAGTTCCTCGCTTTCTAAAAGAAATAAGTGCATGGCGCATGCTTTATTTCTGGAACATAGTTTGCTGCTAGTGTGCGGAGGAGTTAACGACATATAATATTCTGCTTTATAGTTATATCGGTTAAGAAAAGGAAATATAAACAATTTTCCGGACTCTTTAAAACTAAGTCCGACTATTTGAAATTGATTGGAAAATCCGTTTCGCTTATGTAGAATAGAGGTAAGATACACATTAATAAATCCTTTACAATTTTACGTTTCTTGGTTTTATTGGTGTGGAATAAGCGAATAGAGGTGATTATTAATGAAATACAGAACGACAAGCGATTTAAAGGACTTACTTCTAGAAGACTTTGAAAATGTAGTCAACAAAATTCCACAGGAAAAACTGGACGTTTACCTCTATCTTCATAGAGAGTTCCAGAATACTTACGTACCGGATGATAGTTTATATCAATTTATCTTTCGTTATTTTTTCCGTTTAGACAACCCGAGCTTAACGAATGAGTTCGAAACATCTTATTTTAAGTTGATGGAAGAGCAGAGAAAAGTAGAAAGACCGAACATTGTACAAATTACAAAGAGCTTGTACGAGATTAAGAACCACAAAGGCAACCCGACCATGCAGTTCCCATTAGCGGCTTCCATGCTGCATGCGATCAATCCTCAATTCCCAACATACGATAGTGATATTGTGAAAGCATTCGACTTTTCTTCCACTTATCACTTGTCCGGTTTTGAGAAGAAGATGAAGCGTTACATGAAACAATATCAGCATGCTTACAGAACTTATACTGAATTAATCGATGATGAAGCTATGGAGCCTATGTTCAAGCACTTTGATGAACGCTTTCGCGATTACAATCTTCCAAAGGTCAAAAAGTTGGACTTAATGACAGCACAGCTCGGAAATATTATTCAATAAAAATAACCGGATCCGGCCCTGGGTCCGGCTTTTTTTATGAGTACTTTTTTTAAATTCACAACTTAATCTCATTTCCAGAAAAAGTGACACAATATTGTCATTTTAGAGTGTTTTGTACAAGTTGCATTACAATCCGTACTTTAGTAACATTATTCATAATTATGACTACTTGGTCAGAATGAAATGGAACGTTAGTGAAGGAATGGAAGTTGTCCTAGAGGAGACACTACGGAAATGAAAAGGTTACATAATCGCCCTCGTACACTAGTTTTATGGTTTGTTAAATGAGCTGCTTAGATATAGAAGGAGAGGAAGTCTTAGATGAAAAGAATAGCCGTGCTGATATTTCTAATAATTTTTCTGGCCGCCTGTTCAAACGACGACACGGAAGAAGAAACAGTGGAAAGAGAAACACCGGTAGAAGTTGAACAAGTTCAGACAGAGGATTTTGTCATAAATCGCGAAATAATTGGACGAACCACAACCTCTGATACGACTCCCGTTATTTCTGAAACGCCAGGAGAGTTGGTTACGCTGAACGTTTCCAAGGGAGATCAGATTGAAGAAGGACAGCAAATCGGTGTAGTAGATCCTGGAGATGGTGAAAGCCAGGTTGAACTCCAGCAAATCGCAGTACGCCAAGCAGAAAAACAGCTCGAAAATGCGCAGATTTCTAAAGAGCAGGCGGAAAGTGGCCTTGAGAGTGCGCAGGATCAGCTGGAAGTAGCTGAAGAGGCCGAAGATGCCCAGGAAAATCAAAATGAGCAGGCGAAAGAGATGGCTAAGCAGCAATATGAGCAAGCCCAGGGGCTTGCTGATCAGACGAAATCACTTTTTGAAGAAGGAATCATTCCTGAGGTTCTCTATCAGCAGGCTCAAAGCCGTGCGGATCAGGCCCAGGCTCAGCTTAAGCAGCTGCAGGGAGGGTCACAGCAATCTTCAGGTGTAGCTCAAGCTGAAGCACAGGTGGATCAGGCTCGTCAGCAACTGGAACAAGCGAGGATTGCTGTCGATCAGGCTGAACTGCAGGTGGAGCAGGCGAACGTCCAACTGAACCAAACGCAGGATCAAACCTCGAACAAAATTATTAAAGCCCCGGCTACCGGTGAGATTGCTTCCCTTGAAGCAACTGAAGGCGCACTCGTAACGAATCAGCAGCCCTTTGCTACCATTGTGGGGCTAAACCCTATGACGGTAACAGCATCGATTACAGCTGAGCAGCTTTCTCTATTTAATAATGGAGATGAACTGGAAGTAGAAATTAGTACGTTGGATGAGAAAATAACTTCTACTGTGGAATCCGTTTCTTCTATTCCTGACGATACGGGTCTTTACCCTGTTGAAGCAGCAGTTGAAAATGACGAAGAGAGTATCAAACCAGGCATGATGGCGACTTTTTTACTTCCTGAAACGGTAGTGGAAAACAGTTTGGTTGTACCAACGGATGCCGTAATGGAAGAAGGTAACGAATCTTATATTTACCACGTAGTGGATGGGAAGGCTGTACGTGTAAATGTTGAAGTCATAGAAGCTCAAACCGAACGTACAGCCATAAATGCTGAACTTCCAGAAGATGCTCAAGTGATTACTACGGGTCAATTGACGCTGACAGATGGCAGGAAAGTGACGATCATGGAGGAGGACGAACAGAGTGAAGCTAGTTAATCTGTCTGTCAAACGCCCCGTTGGGGTTATCATGATTGTCGCGGCTATTCTTGCTTTAGGATTTGTTTCATTACGAAGCTTGACGATTGATCTCTATCCGGAAATTGACTTGCCCATTGCCGTAGTTTCCACTTCCTATGAAGGAGCAGCGCCGCAAGAGGTAGAGGAGCTGGTCAGCCGGCCCGTTGAATCCTCCGTAAGTTCGATTGAAGGTCTTGAAGTGCTCCAGTCCCAATCGCAGGCTGGGGCTTCACTCGTTCTTTTGCAATTTAATACGGGAGTAGATCTGGACAGTACCTTGCTTCAGGTGAGGGAAAATGTAGACCAGGCCCGGGCTGCTCTTCCAGATGGAGCGGGAGAACCTAGTGTTCTGCGCTTTGATCCCCAGCAGCTCCCAATCATGACGGTTGGCTTATCAGGTGATGATCCGGAAGAATTACAGCAAGTGGCTGAGAACCGGCTTGTCCCTTTCCTGGAAAGACAGGAAGGTGTGGCGTCTGTAAGTATTGAAGGCGGCAAGGTACGAGAAGTACAAGTATTAGTAGATCGTGCTCAGATGGCTCAGTATGGACTTGATTCCCAAACCATTGTTCAAACGTTGAATGCTTCCAATCAGTCGGCCTCTGCAGGTGCTGTAGATAAAGGACAAAAAGATTTGCAAATTAGAATTGATGGTGAGTTTGAGTCAATTGAAGATGTGCGCAGTACGATTTTACAATCGCCATCCGGTGCGCAGGTAACCTTGGATCAAATAGCTGAGGTGGAAGAAAAGCTAACCAATTCTAATTCAGTCGCAAAAGTAAATGGTTCTTCTTCAGTTGTACTTTCCGTTCTGAAGAAAACCGATGCGAATACCGTAGAAGCGGCTGATAACGTCCGAGAAGCATTGAATGAAGGAAGTGCGGACCTTCCGGAAAATGTGAGTTCTGAGATTGTGCTGGACACTTCTGAATTTATTAAGATTTCAATTAATAGTGTTGTGCTGAACATTATTCTCGGAGGGATTTTCTCTATTCTTGTTTTACTACTGTTCCTGAAAAGTATCAGGGCCACTCTTGTAATTGGTATCTCGATTCCGATTGCGATTATTTCAACGTTTACCCTTATGTATTTTACAGGGGAAACATTGAATGTATTAACGATGGGGGGACTTGCTTTAGGAATAGGGATGATGGTGGATAGTTCCATCGTCATACTAGAAAATATCGTCAGCTACCGGCAGCGGGGTTACTCGATGGTGGAAGCTGCGAAAGAGGGAGCTTCTGAACTGGCTCCAGCAGTAGTGGCTTCAGCTACTACAACGCTTGTCGTATTTCTGCCTATTATATTTGTTGAGGGAATTGCTTCCGAATTGTTTACACCTTTAGCGTTGACTATTATGTTTGCCTTAATTGCATCGCTGGCTGTATCAGTCACCTTAATCCCGATGCTCTCCTCGAAATTGCTGACGAAATCATTGAAGGAGAGTGGACGGCGTTACTGGTTTGATCGCTTCCTTGATAAAGTAAATGATAAATATCGCTCTTTACTGCGAAGGGTATTAAAGTTTAGAAAGACAACCATAGCCATTACTGTGGCTCTAATAGCAGGAAGTGCGGCCTTAGTTCCTCTCATTGGGACGGAATTTATACCTCCTTCTGATCAGGGTCAAATTGAAGTGAGTGTGGAAATGCCGGCCGGTACGTCGATTGAAGATACAGAAGAGTTTACAAACCAAATTGATTCACGAATAGAAGAGTTCGGAGACGTTATTGACGTGAGCTACTTATCTGTTGGTGGAGGGGGCATGGGGAGCGTTGGAAATGGCTCTTCTGACCAGGCTTCTTACACGATACAACTGGTGGATCCCGATGAACGGGAAAGGACCACACAGCGAGTAATGGAACAGCTGGATGAATCGCTGAGCGGCCTGGCTGGTGCTGAAGTTCAAGTAAGTGAATTGAATGCAGGACTGGGCACAGGGGCCCCGCTCCAAGTACAGCTGAACGGTGATGATTTTGAAGTACTGTCCGAGTTAGCCAATCAAGTTTCTTATGTTATGAATCAAGTCGATGGGGTGAGTAATGCCACTTCTTCTACGGAGGAAGGGCGTCCGGAAATGCGGATAAATGTTAACCGTGAAAAAGCTGCGCAGTATGGTCTTTCTTATCAGCAAGTGATTGGCCAGACTCAGCTTGCGTTTAACGGCCAAATTGCTACCCGATATCGCCAGGGTGGCGACGAACTTGATGTGCGGTTGATTTTACCGGAAGATGAGAGACAGACGATTTCTGATTTGGAAGGAATGACGGTACAAACACCTAATGGAGGACTTGTTCCGCTGGCATCTATTGCTGATCTTGAACAAGTCCAGGGTCCTGTTACACTGCTTCGCCAGGACCAGCAGCCGCAAGTCAATGTTGAATCGGAAGTGACAGGCCGGGACCTCGGAAGCGTGACAGAAGATGTTCGCGCTGAATTGGAGAGTTTGAATATGCCAGATGGCTATTCCTTCGAAATTGGAGGGCAGGCGCAGGATATGCAGGAAGCCTTTGGGGATCTCTCCTTAGCGTTAATCTTCTCCCTCTTCCTGGTCTACGCCGTGATGGCCATTCAGTTTGAAAACTTCTTGTTTCCATTTATCATTATGTTCTCATTACCTGCAACGCTAATCGGTATAACCGGCGGGCTGTTTATTACGAATTTACCGTTCAGTCTGCCAGCATTTGTAGGTATTATCATGCTCGCAGGTATTGTAGTCAACAACGCCATTGTCCTGGTTGACTACATTAATATCCTGCGAAGGAAGTCTTACGATCGTTACGAAGCGATCCTTGAAGCTGGACCGAATCGCCTGCGCCCTATCCTCATGACCACGCTGACCACGGTCCTAGGAATGGTGCCGCTGGCTATAGGGATCGGCCGCGGTGCAGAAGCTCAGCAGCCGCTTGCCGTTACAATTATTTTCGGTTTAACGGTATCCAGTTTCTTTACACTTGTTTTAATTCCAGTGGTTTATACGTACTTTGACGATTTATCCAATAAGATCACCGGAAAGTTTCGTAAAAACAAAACCAAAGAAACAACAGAATAAGGCTCCTATTTATTGCCACCTCAGGTCATCCATAATTTGGATGACCTGAGGTGGTTTTTATTTTCAAAAAAAATCTTTAAAAAAATTCTATTAAAAAGTGATCCAATTCATTTTACTAGACGATAGCTATGTGAAAAGGCAAACCAATCAATGAGAGAAAATAAAAAATTAAAAGGAGAGATGAGAACATGAAAACATTCAAGAAAATTTTTGTCGTGATGATGGCGATCCTGCTGTTAGCGCCATCCGCAGCATTGGCTGATAACCACGGGGACACGATGGCGACAGTTAAAACTCCCGCCGCGGATTTAAGAGCAGACTTGGACAAATTGTTATCTGAACACTTTGTTCTGGCTACTACATTTATGATGAAATCCTATGAGGACGCTGAAGACGCCGATCAGGTTTGGAATAAGCTGGATCAAAATGCACAGGATATGACACCGGCTATCGCTTCTGTCTACGGGGAAGAAGCAGCGTCGCAGTTTGAGGACATATTCAGAGGTCATAATGATTACTCCGACGAGTTTGTGAAAGCGGCAAAGAATGATGACCCGGAAGCCCGCGAAGCGGCTGAACAAGAAGTAGAAGAATTTGTGAATGAATTTGGAGCATTTTTATCAAAAGCAACAGAGGGAAATCTGTCTGAAGAAGCAGCAAAAAAAGTACTGACTGCTCACGAAGAGGACGTAATAAACGTTTTTGACCACTATGTAAATGAAGAATACCAGAAGGCCTACCAATCATTCCGCGATGGGTTCCATCGCATGTTTGATATTAGTAAAGCCCTGTCAACGGCCATTACAACCCAAATGCCAGACAAATTTGAGCAGACTGCAGCAGATTCTAAGGCAGCAGATCTTCGTTCTAACTTAAATGCGCTCGCATCTGAGCACTTTGCATTGGCTACCCTTGAAATGCAAAAAGGATTCAACCAGGCTCCAGATTATGATTTTGTAACCTGGGCAGAAAATGAACATACAAAAGAGTTTGCGGCAACAATCGACTCTCTTTATGGAGAACAAGGGGCAGAGCAATTTGAGAAAGTATGGCAGCAGGATCATATCACAGCTCAATCTGATATTGTAACAGCAGCTTTGGAAAACAATGAAGAAGCTCGTATGGATGCAGAAGAAAGCTTGAAAATGTTTGCAGAAGATTTCGGTGCTTTCTTAGCTTCAGCAACGGAAGGCAACCTTCCTCAAGAAGCCGCAACGGAAGCGGTATGGACACATGAAGAAGATGTACTTGAAACGTTCGATCACTATGCAGCGGAAGATTATGAAGCTGCTTATAACAGCTTCCGTGAAGGCTATGGCTTTATGTTTGGTATCGGTGAAACGCTTGGAGATGCGATAGCTAAACAAATGCCAGATCAGTTCGGTAACGATCAAATGCCTGAAGAAATGCCTGATACAGGAATGGGTGGCATGAGTAAAGCAGGTTCATTATCTGTATGGGCCTGGGCAGCATTTGGAATTCTTGCTCTTCTATCTGGCGGATTGCTTTACAGAAAGAAATCCAATCAATAAATTCGCTTCGCAAGTTTCGGTTCGTTAGACTAAGAAGAGAGGCTATTCCTCTCTTCTTAGTTGTTTTAAAAAATGGATAACCAATAAACGAAAAAGGTGATGGGTTATGGAGATGAAGTGGAAGATTTACTTTACAATCGTAGGAATAGTAGCCCTTCTCATGGTTGGGTATGAAACGAATGTATGGGCGAATCTGACCAGTTCGGAGTCGGAAACTCAAGTAGAAAAAATTGAAACACCAGAAGTCGAAGCCTCAGATATCACACCTCCTGAGGAAAAGCTCAAGGAAAAAGTGGCTGGCGGAGAGTTTACCGTAATTAATAAAAATAAAGATATGAATTCATCGGAAGTGGTCAAAGAAGAAAAGCAGAAAGAAACCGGAATTGTTCCTGCCAATATTCAAATCCCTGCTATTGATGTTAATTCTGACATTGAATCGGTTGGCGTCCTTGATAATGGACAAATGGGCGTGCCTGAAGATCCGGATAAAGCGGGGTGGTTTGAACCTGGTACGGAACCTGGTAATACAGGGAATTCAGTTATTGCCGGGCACGTGGACAGTCGTACAGGTCCTGCGGTTTTCTATGACTTGGATAAGCTTGAAAAAGGTAATGAAATTACAGTCACCGATCAAAACGGCGAAAAGAAAACATACGTCGTTCAGAAATTGGAAAGTTATCCAGAGAAAGAGTCCCCTATCGGACGGATTTTTGGCCCCACTGATGAAAAGAGGCTGAACCTTATCACTTGTACGGGAGAGTTTGTGAGGGATCAAGGAGGTCACCAGGATCGTCTGGTCGTTTATTCCACCCTGAAAGAGACTGAAAAGGAAAAGTCGGATATTAAAGCTCCTACGAATATCGAAGTTAACGGCAGCCTTGTTACATGGTACGCCGTTCGTAAAGATTATGTAGCGGGCTATAGAGTATACAGGAGTAGAGATGGAGATGAATTTGAGAAAGTTGCCAGTATCTCGGCTCATGAGAGAAAAGCGTATGCAGATTCCGAAGCTTCTCAATATAAGTATTATGTAACCACGGTTGATTTAGAAGGAAATGAATCAGAACCATCCCAAACGGCTTCATCAAAATAACACAAGCTTCCATCACCCGACACCCATAACCAATATTTACCACCTCAGGTCATCCAATATTGGATGACCTGAGGTGGTATGTTTATATCCAAAAAAAGCCTCCCCGTGTGGGAGGCTTTAAATTAAATGAAGTTTTTATTTTTGTTCAGGGACTCGCCCAATCGGTAAATTTCATTGCGGAGAGATTCAGGGAACATAAATACATTAACCCCGCAAGTCATCGTACCATTATCCGAGCTGATCCAGATAATCCGGCCTTCTGCTGAGTACGTTTCTTTATGATAAATAAAAGAAAGAAGAACCTCATCTTTCATGGAAAGATCCGGGTTTTCATCACAAGAGAAGCGCAGGCCATTCAAGCTGATGTCTTTCACTTGCAGCGGTCCGGAGATATTCGGGCTTAATTTTTTATTATAAAACCCTGGCAGCGGTTCATTAAATGAGTAGCGGAATGGTTCAATTCTTCGTTCATCTGCCATAACCAAACCCCTTTACTTAAGTGTAGTTAATCTAATGATATACTTCATTAAGTTATGCTACAACAATAATATTCAATAAACGCCAGATCTTCCTAAGAAATGACCTGTTGATCAACAAGCTGCCGGTAAAGAATATTTTGATCATAAAGTTCTTTGTGAGTCCCTTGCCCAGTTACCTGCCCTTTTTCAAATACAAGCATGTGATCCGCTTCAACCACTGTAGACAACCGGTGCGCAATGATAAATGTAGTGCGGCCTTTCATAAGAGCCTTTAGAGCGGTCTGCACAGCAGCTTCGGATTCTGAGTCAAGGTTCGATGTCGCTTCATCCAATAGCAGGATAGCAGGATTGCGCAGTAAGGCTCGAGCAATGGCTATACGCTGCTTTTGACCTCCAGAGAGTTTGATTCCACGTTCACCGACCATAGTTTCTAACTGTTCGGGTAAGGCTTGGACGAATTCATAAGCATTAGCCTGGTGCAGGGCATGTTCAATTTCTGAATGTGTTACGCTCCGGTCAAGACCATAGCACACATTGTCACGGATAGACCCTGCCATAATAGGGCTTTCCTGTGAAACGTAACCAATGGACTGCCGCCACACAGCAAGGTTAATCGATTCGATGGGCGTCTCACCCATTCTTATTTCACCTGAGACAGGGGCATAGAAACGTTCGATTAAAGAAAATACAGTAGTCTTTCCGGCCCCGCTCGGACCAACAAGAGCGACGGTTTCCCCGGGTTGAACTGTAAAATTCAAATCATATAAAACCATCTGGTTTTCAGCATAGGAGAAGGAAACGTGATGGAACTGAAGAGGTTTCATTTTAAATGTACCATGCTGCGTATTCATTTCAGCGGGCGTTTTTAAAAGAGCCTGAATTCGCTCCGTAGCCCCCATAGCCTTTTGAAAAGCTGTCATGAATGTAGCCATCTGGCTGAAGGGAACAATAATTTGAAACATATAGATAATAATGGCTACAAGAGAGCCCGCACTCAGCTCACCAGAAGCGACACGGACACCTCCATATCCTATAAGTATGACGAGGACGACCATAATAATTGTCGTCATAAATGGAGAAATGACGGACTGAATTCGTGCTTCCTTCAATCCGTAAGTAAAAAGACGGTTAATTCCTCCCCGCCCCTTATCCTCTTCTGCGTCTTCAGCATTAGAAGATTTTACAAGTCTGATTTCACTTAGAACTCGACCCAGATTTGCACTGAAGTCGGCCATTTCATCCTGCATTTTTTTAGATACACGGTACATCATGCGCCCCAGTGGAAGAATGATAAGAAAAGAAAGGGGAACCGCGGCAAGCATGATGACCGTCATTCTCCAATCAATAGTTAACAAAATGACCACAGCCCCAATAATGGAGATAATCCCTGTAAAAAAAGTAACCAGATGATTGGTAATTAAATTTTTAACAGTATTAGTATCCTGCGTGATCCTGCTCATTGTTTCACCGGATTCATGCTCATCAAAATAAGCTACCGGCAGATGAAGAACCCTTTCCCACAACTGTCTTCTTATGTATGAAACGATGTGTTCTCCAATATAGGCAAGCAAGTAATATGAAAAGCCGCTGGAAACTGTTTGGATCACAAAGGTTATGATAAGGAAGGTAATAAGTCCGGTGCTCAAAGAACCTGTAGACAGCCCGTCAACTAAATTCCTGGTGAATAATGGAACAACCAGGCTTGCGGCTGTTTCAAAAAGACTGAGAACAATGGCGAGGGTAAGAATCCATTTAGAAGGAATCCCACCCTTAATAAACCTGAAGAAGTCGCGAACCGTCGTTTTTTCTTCACTCATCCTCATTCCTCCGATCCACCTTGATTAAATCCCAGGTGGTTACGATTCCTAAAGGAGCGTCATTAGCTTTACCAGATTCAGTGAGAATCACAGCTTTTAATTTACGTTCCTCTTCCAGACTTCTTTCAAATCGTTCCTCTAATTCATACACCGTTCCGTGAGAGGATAAAAATTCTATACTAGGGTTTAATCCGTCTTGTAGAACATCCTTAGCCGTAACATCCGCCAAATTTACAACGTTGTTGTCCACTGACCGGGCAATCCAGCGAACGATTCCATCATTCGTTAGTAAACCAAGGAAGTCATTGTCTCGGCTATAAATTGGAAATTGTGAAACCGCTTGTGTATCAAAAGCATTCATAATTTCAGTTAATAAGCTGGTTTCTTTAAAGAAGATGACCGGTTGAGTAGCAAATTCAAGCGCTTCAGGAGGTTGATCAAGCGTTTGTTTAATATGCTCCAAGCTCTCGACTACTTCCAAATGAGGGGTGGCAATATAATAATCATCACGTATCCTCTCGTGGACAAGTGCATTTCGAAGTTTTGCATATTGTTTTAAAAGATCAAAGTGGACACGGATCACACTGTGCTTCAATTTGCTTCGCTGTAATAATTCAACGAAGTTATCATTTTTCGGATACCCATTAAACTCCTTAAGGTGCTGATGGATTTGGTTAAAGGCTACCTCGAAACGTTCAACAAGATCGTTCATAGCAATCACCTGTTATTTTTTATTTATCTTTATTATATCTGATTGAACAAAGTCTCACACCTCAAACCAAGGATCTTTCGGAATAAAAAGCTTAAATAAATGACTTCTTAGCCGATGAATATAATAGGAATGGATTACATAGGCATTTTGGATAACTATTATGTTATAAGATACAGAAGAATGAGTTATAATGTTCAAGAATAGGTCTACTTACTGATTTTTGTGCTTTAAATAGAACGTACTCATAAAATATGCTATACTCATACTAGGTAAGAAAGTAGGTGAAAATATGATCGGTGAACGCATCAAACAAATTCGCAAAGCCCGTCATATGTCGCTGTCTGAATTAGCTGAGAGAGCTGGGGTTGCAAAGTCGTACCTGAGCTCCATTGAACGTAATATCCAGACCAATCCATCGATTCAATTCTTAGAAAAAATATCAAAAGAATTGGATGTCTCTATTAATTTTCTTCTTCATGGAGAATCAGATGCAAAAGATGAAACGCTGGATGATGACTGGCTGGAACTCGTTCAGGAAGCAATGAACTCAGGAGTGTCTAAAGACCAATTTCGCGAATATTTGGAATTTAATAAATGGAAGATCCATCAAAGTAAATAATCAGGCCTGGTTCAACAAGTGAACCCAGGCTTTTTTACATACCGAGAAAAGGCGCAGACTTTTTTAAAGCCTGCGCCTTATTTTTATTTAAATTTCTGCTTAATATAATCCATACTGATCGCGAGGCTCTCTAAAGGAGAACGGCGGCTCTCATCCTGCTCAATAATCCACCACTGTACTCCTGCTTCCTCACCTGCCTGGAATACAGCATCCAGGTCTACACCACCCGTACCGAGCTCTGCAAAAAATGATTCGTCATCCACCGTCATATCCTTCAAGTGTAAAAGAGGACTTCTGCCCTGATATCGTTTCAGCCATTGATCCGGCTGTTCCCCTGCTTTTTTTAGCCAATAGATATCAAATTCCGCTTTTAAGTTCTCATTTTGAGTATCATCTAAGATGGTCTCAAGAGCTGTACGGCCATCCGACAGCTTCTTCAACTCAAAATCGTGGTTGTGGTAACACAACGTGATCCCTTCCTGACGGCACTGTTCACCCAGACGATCTAAAAGAGGAATTAACTGCTGATAATCTTCTTCCTCACGTTCATCTATGTAAGGACAGACGATATAAGAGCTTCCGATTGTTTTCTGGTCGTTAATGATTTGTTCCAGGTTATTTTTTAAATCTTCCAGCGGAACATGGCAGGAAGCCGCCTGTAATCCTGTTTCTTCAAGTAAACTTTTAATTTCCCAGGCTGATAATCCGCCGAACCCGGCAAACTCTACAGCATCAAATCCTAAATCGGCTACTTTTCTGACTGTACTGGCAAAGTCTTTTTGAGCTTCTTCTCTTAGTGTGTACATTTGTGCGGCAACTGGTATTGTTTTCATTTGTAAATCCCCATTTCTAAATAATTATCCCCCTTTATACAACATTAGATATTTGAGAGAAAAACCCCTTTAAAAATTCGGTATTTGTTTATAAAAAATTGAATAACCAGTGTTCAATTCCTTTTAAAGATAATAACTTCCTCATTAGTAGAAGAGTAAGCAGTATCTTATACTTTGATTATTGAGATCCACCCGTAACATACTCCACAGTCGAGTATGCGACTATACGGCGAAAAATCTTTATAAAAAATAACAACACTTAAGATATCAAAACATGGAAAAGGGGAGAAACACATGGGAAGATTCGACGAGTTCCTCCGCGACATAAATCGAAGAAATAAAATCTGCTGGAATTGTCAAAGGGAAGTAAGTGAGGATGACCTGGTCATACCGGAAGACGATTGGAAAGTCCATATCCAATTGTGTATAGATTGCTATGATCTTATGGAAGAGGATAGGTGGAAAGGAGAGAAAGGAGCCGCTGGGGGTAATCAAACACCTGGGTGACTGACACGTTCCCCTGCGGCCTGGAATAGGATATTTTAACAATGAGGTGAGGTGAAATAAATGCCTGTTTCCGTAGTATTTAACCAGATTGCTGTTAATGCACTTAATGATAACTCGACCATTTCCACTGGGCAGAACAATCAGCCCGACTGGACCTGGCAGGGAAAAAACAATAATGCTGCCGGCGTCCCTGTAGGGTTCATGATTGCGACCAACAACGTGAATACAGTATTCGATAATGATTTTGTAGATCTGCCGCTTAACAACCCGACTGTTAACAACCCGCAGCCTAACGTTCAATACTAAGGGGCTGGTTCGATGGAGATACAATTCGATTGCATTAACGTTAATCAGATTAAAATGAGTTCTGGAATTTTTGTGGGGCCTAATAGTCAAAACAACTGGTCTGCTCATAAAAAAGAAAATTCTGCTTTAGGTACTATTGTTGGAAACGGTAACGTGGTGCACCAGAATATCAATGTAATCCATGATGAAGATATGGTAGATATGCCTATTAAAAAAGAAACGATAAAGAATTCCCATGGAAAAGGCTATGAGGACGCGTGAATATCCTTTTCCATCTCGTTCTTTACCATCGTTTGAATCCATTCAGGTACTTCTTGATCTTTACTGTTCACCATCATATCAAGAATCGCTGAATCACTTAAGATCGAACGCAAGCCTTTGAGAGAATTCCCGTCACCATATACATTGCCAAATCCCTGGTTATGTTTTTTGTGGCTTTCGAACCCGCTGGGCGCATTATTTCCAAGATTGACACACGAAGCGTCTTCTACTGTTCCAATATGAATATTGCGAATGAAGAAATTAGGAGAAAGAAAGTTCAAGTTACTCCTCCTTTTCTTTGAATGTAAATTTTAAGCCATCTCTTGTTTTTTCCAATTTAGGTTTTTCTTTGTAAGATGGTTTCACATGAACGCCAAAGTTATTTCCCAGATTCAGAGCTCCACTTAAATCTTCGATATCTAAATGCTCCAGTTGGAAACTTAATTGCTCCAGTTTAGGGTCGTGGATATCAACTTTATCAAAATGAAAATGGTACTCTATAGTTTTACCCTGATTTTCCAATATGGCTTTCTGAAGTTTTAAAATCTCTTTGTAGAGGTGTTCGGTATCTTGAGATGGTTTGTTTCTTCTGCCAAAAAACATGACAGCTACTCTCCCTGAGGATTTGGCTTTTTAATAATCAGATGTCTGTTCTGCTGCAGGACATTTTTGTTTCCTATAATCATTCCGCTGCCTTCATTTTTCTGGTGATAAGCGGAGAATCTGGACTGAACATTCGTGCCAGAATAAATTCCTGAAGAGTTGGAGACTTGATCAATGGTGAGGTTATGAAAAGATATACGAGTCATAGTATCCACCTCCTGTCATTAAGGTATGAAAGGATTTTGTAAGCATGAAAGAGTTTATGAAGTGGTTCAATCAATCGGACCGTGATCAAAAGGACGGCAAGCCTGGACTCCCTTTTTCAAATTCAATGTTTGATATGGCAAACATCAATAAATATGTGCAGCAATCGATTGAAGATGCCCTTAAACCAACCCAGCATATGTTTGATTCTCCTCATCCCACCTCTGATCCCAAGGAACACGCAGGTTTTGATTATGAAGTGGTTGAGTTAATGCTTTATTATATTGTTCAAATTCGACTGCCCAAAGAAACAAATATGGATGCACTGCGTCTTACTCTTGGTAACTGTAAATTATATGTGGAAGGCATCGGGGAGGGGAAAAAAACGATTCCTTTGCCCGGACAGCCCAGCCGTCGAAATATATCTGCTCAATACAGCGATGGGATGATTGAAGTACGTCTCCATAAAAAGAGAGAGGATTATGAAAAAGAAATCCACGTTTTTTATTAAAACTGGATTTCTATTTCATTTGCCGAAGTGTTCTTTGTAATTTTGATAAGCACAACCCCGTCCTTGTAGGACGTTTGTACGTCTTCATACGTGAAATGAAAATGGACGGGAATGATTCGCTTGAATTCACCCTTCAATCTTTCACTGTGTAGTAATTTTTCTTCAGGAACCGGGTACGGATAGGAGATTTGTCCCTTAATAATTAGTTGAGTCCCTTCCTGGGACAAGTGAAGTGGATCATTGGAATGATAACCGGGGAGATCTACAATAATAACGCCTTCTTTCTCTGTCTCATAATAATCATAAGAAGGCCCTCTCTTCGGAATGACATGATGCATATCGTTCCAAAAATCTTCACCCAGAACTTTCTCAACATTTTCAGAAAAAGCATTCCAGTTTAATTTTGCGTTCTTATTATTCATAAGCTCACCCCGCTGTTTTAGTTTATGAGAACTACCCTGAAATCATGATGCTAGAATCATTTACAATGGTTTTAGTCTTTAGATAAATAAGTATTCAAGAGATAGACGATCTCATTGATCTAAATTATTTTTCGACTGAGCTCGTTACTAAGCCTGGCCATAAACCTCTTTTATCAAAAAGCGGTTTTAAGACTCTTAGAATGCAAGGTTCATAACCTCTTTTTCGTTTAAGTCACATTAGAGCTTGTCAAATCCACGTTGGTATCGCTTCCAATTTCGAGAATTTTTTAAAAATTACTTGTTGTTTTTATAAAATGACCATGTTACTATTTACTTAACTTAAGAGTTATTGAATTTTGTGCAAACGTATTCACAAAATTGCTCATTGGTAAGAAAACTCACTGAATTAGGGAATTTTAATCTGGTAGATGAGTTTTTTTAAGTAACAATTGTGCAAACGTATGCATGATTCTCGTAGTTAGGGTGTGGCAAGGTCGAATATTTTTTTGTCACGTATTGAAAGCGGATTCAATAATTCAGAAAAATAGGGGTGGAAAAATGAAAGGTAAAAAATTTTACTCGGGTATTGCTACTGCACTTCTAGCTTCTAGTATCGCATTAACAGGCTGCTCTTTCTCTTCAGGCGACAGCGGTGGAGATTCAGGGGAGGAAGCTTCTGGAGACGCGGTAACGGTGGATGTTTTCCAATTTAAAGTTGAATTTAAAGATCAGTTTGAAGAACTGGTTTCCATGTATGAAGAAGAAAATCCTGATGTAAATATTAATGTGAAAACAGTGGGCGGTGGAAATGACTATGGTGCTTCCCTGAAAACGTCCTTCTCTTCAGGAGAGGAACCAGACATTTTCAACGTCGGCGGTCCGACAAGCGTGGACGAATATGAGAAATACTTAGCTGATTTATCTGATACAGAAGCAGCGGGCGCTGCTCTTGAAGGAACGCTTACTAGTGTTAAGCGGGATGACCAGGTGCTTGGGCTTCCATTCAACCAGGAAGGTTATGGCCTTCTCTATAACAAGAAAGTTTTTGAAGAAGCAGGAATCAATCCAGATGAAATTAAAACGATGGATGATTTAGAAGCTGCTGTTGAAACACTTAACAGTAAAAAGGACGAGCTGGGTATTAAAGCTCCGTTTGCCTTCCCTGCCAAAGAGAAATGGGTAATGGGTAACCACTTGGCTAATGCTTATCTTGCAGATGAGTTCAATCATGATGTGATGGAAGCTTATGAAGCTGAGACGGTGGAATTCGCTATGGGTGACCAAATGAAGCAATTCACAGACTTGCAAAATGATAATTCTATTCAACCAACCTTAAGCCTTGACTATTCTCAACAGGTTGAGGAGCATTTCTCACTTGGGAATGTAGCAATGATTCAACAGGGGAACTGGGTGTATAACACCATTGCCTCCATGGATGAAGAGTTCGCTCAAAACAACGTTGGACTTCTTCCGATTCCTGTAGAAGGATATGAAGGAAGCATTCCAGTTGGCGTTCCTAACTACTGGGTAGTAAATAAAGAGTCTGAAGAGGAAGTCGTGCAGGCAAGTAAAGATTTCTTAGACTGGATGTACACTTCTGAAACAGGTAAGAAGTTCGTAACAGAAGAATTCAAGTTTATCCCGGCATATGAAGGTTATGAAGATCAGGAAATTGCAGATCCAATTTCTCAGGAAATCTATAACTATGCAAAAGAAGGAAATACACTGGGCTGGGTCTTCCTTGGTGCTCCAACAGCTTGGACAGAAGATGCTCTTGGTGTAGCTATGCAGGAATATATCGCAGGTGACATTACCTGGGAAGAAGTTGAACAACAGGCAACGAAAGCCTGGGAAGATGCGCGTCAGTAGTCTTTAACTAAACAGCCGGCAGGATCGCTTCTATACGATCCTGCCGGAACATATAAATATCTCCTCTATTAGGATATTTAGACGTATAGGTAGTCTAATAGGAGAGATGTTTATTTTATCAGATTATGAAATCGATATCATATCGATAAACCACGGACTTTTTACATAAAAGTGCACGTGTAAAGTATTGGAGGAGGTTTACATGAAAAACCGCAGTCTTGCCTTTTGGTTATTCTTAACTCCCGTGATCCTCGGGTTGGGAATTGTTGTCGTTATTCCGTTCATCTATGGTTTTATTTATTCATTCACAAACTGGAATGGACTTACAGCTACGGAATTCTTAGGATTCCAAAACTACATTAATTTGTTCCAGGAAGACGAGTTCATGCAATCGATTTGGTTTACAATCAAATTTGCAGTCGTTACGGTTCTGCTCCTCAATGTATTTGGAATGGCACTGGCTTTGATTGTGACACGTAACATTAAGTCCAATAATTTATTGCGTACCGTATTCTTTATGCCGAACCTGATTGGTGGATTGATTCTAGGCTTTATCTGGCAGTTTATCTTTATTAGTGTGTTTGGCGACATAGCGAACTTAACAGGTATTGAAGGTTTGAATGGCTGGTTATCCACCACAAATACCGGTTTCTGGGGTCTGGTCATTTTAACAGCCTGGCAGATGGCCGGGTACATCATGATCATCTACATTGCTTATCTTGAGAACATTCCTAAAGACTTAATCGAAGCGGCTAAAATTGATGGCGCGAGCAGTTTCCAGCGATTCAAAAACATTACGTTTCCGCTTGTAGCTCCAGCTTTCACGATCAGCATGTTCTTAACGCTGTCTATGTCCTTTAAGATTTATGATCAGAACTTGTCACTCACGAACGGCGGACCTTTTAACTCGACACAAATGGTGTCCATGGAAATTGTCCGTACGGCGTTCTCTGACAATCAAATGGCCTATGCGCAGGCAAAGGCGGTTATTTTCTTCTTAATTGTGGCCGTCGTTGCATTAACCCAAGTGTATTACAACAAGAAACGGGAGGTTGAGATGTAATGAAAAAAAATCAGGAAAAACGGAATTTATTTTCCATTGAAATTCTCGGCCTTCTGCTTGGTTTATTGTGGATCGCTCCTTTCTACTTAATGGTCGTCAATGCTTTTAAGACAAAGCGTGATATTTTCGGCGGGGTTTTAGGTTTCCCATCGGAACTCGCCTTTGATAACTTTGCACAGGCCTTTGTCGACTTAGCTTTTCTTAAATCATTGTTTAATTCGGTGCTTGTCACCGGATGCAGTATAGCTATCATCATTCTGTTTTCTTCCATGGCCGGCTATGCTCTTGCTCGTAATAAAAGTAAATTAAGCGGGTTCATTTTCTTCATATTCGTTGCTGCGATGCTTATTCCATTCCAGTCTGTTATGATTCCGCTCGTGTCCATATTTGGACAAGCAGACATGCTGAATGCAGGCGGATTAATCTTCATGTATCTTGGTTTCGGGTGCAGCTTGTCAATCTTCCTTTATCACGGGGCGATGACGGGTGTTTCTAAATCTATGGATGAGGCCGCGATTATTGATGGGGCAAACCGCTTCCAGTTGTTCTGGTATATTATTTTCCCGCTGTTAAAACCTATATCCGTGACTGTAGGGATTTTGAACACCATCTGGATCTGGAATGACTACTTGCTGCCTTCTCTAGTACTTAGTGAAGCAAATGCCACCATTCCACTTAAAATGTTCTATTTCTTCGGGCAGTACACGAAACAATGGCACTTAGCTCTGGCAGGGCTGACGATTGCGATTCTTCCGGTTATTATCGGATACTTCTTCGCTCAGAAACAAATCATCAATGGCGTTTCTGAAGGTGCTGTGAAATAGAGTCAGAGGAGTAGATGCACGTGTCTGTCACTATTAAAGATGTAGCAAAAAAAGCAAATGTTGCCCCGTCCACTGTATCCCGTGTCATTTCTGACAGCCCAAGGATCAGTGAAAAAACGAAGCGCCGGGTGCGGAAAGTTATGGATGAGCTCGGCTATCACCTGAATTACAATGGCCGGGTTCTTGTCAGCCAGTCCACGCAAACAATTGGGATTGTGACAAAGGTGGCTTCTGTGCATTCTTTTGATAATCCTTTCTTTTCAGAATTGCTCAGAGGAATCAGCGATGCCTGTCATGACAAGGATTACAGTATCTACTTAACCACTGGTAATACAGAAGAATCGATTTACCGGGAAGTGGTGAAGATGGTTCAGGGGAAACGAGTGGACGGGGTGATCGTTCTGTACTCAAGAGAAGATGACAATGTTGTTCCTTACTTAAGGGAATGCAACTTTCCATTTGTGATGATTGGTAAACCTGTCTCTCATACGAGTGATACCATGTTTGTGGATAATGATAATGTCCAGGCGAGTAAAGAGGTTACCGATTATCTCATTGGTCTGGGGCATCAGAAAATCGGTTTTATCGGCGGAGACTCCCATTATGAAGTGGCACGTGACCGTTTGTCAGGGTTCAAATTATCTCTGAGCGAGCAAGGTCTGGAGCTGCCGCGGGATTACTTGAAGAATATCCAATCCGGGAAAGCGGATGCTGAGACCGTGGTGGAAGAGATATTGCAGTTGACTGAACCTCCGACCGGGCTTGTGATTACAGATGATTACAACTCGATGAAGGTGATGAGGGCTCTGGAGGACAAAGGAATTCGTTTGCCGGATGAAATGAGCATTGTCGGGTTTAACAATACGATGATTGCCAGGTTATCAAAACCGCCGCTTACAACAGTCGATACGCAGTCCTTCCAGCTCGGTCACGAATCGGCGAGGAGTTTGATCGAATTACTGAATCATCCGGATATGATGAAAAAGAGCATTATTATCCCGACCGTTATTGTCGAAAGAGAATCCTGCATAAGACTTGAGGTTCAAAATACAGACCCAGAACAAGACCGGACACCACATTAAAAAGAGATAAAGAAAGGGAGAGGAAATCATGAACGTATTAGTTTGGAATGAAAATCGCCATGAAAAAGAAAACAAAGTAGTCAGTGACATCTACCCAGAAGGAATTCACGGAGCAATTGCCGGCTTTCTTGGAGAAGATCACGAAAATGTAAAAACAGCCACGCTGGATGAAGAAGAACACGGCTTGACCGATGAAGTTTTAGCGGAAACGGACGTACTGGTCTGGTGGGGACATAAAGCACACGAAGACGTAAAAGATGAAATTGCAGAAAAGGTAAAGCAACGTGTTTTGGAAGGTATGGGTCTTGTCGTTTTACATTCGGCCCACTTTTCTAAAGTGTTTAAGAAACTCATGGGCACGACCTGCGATTTGAAATGGAGAGAAGCTGACGAGAAAGAACGTTTATGGGTTGTAGATCCAACTCATCCGATTACAGAAGGTGTGGGAGAGTATATTGAGCTTGAAAAAGAAGAGATGTACGGTGAACATTTTGATATTCCGGCACCGGAAGAACTGATTTTCTTAAGCTGGTTTGAAGGCGGAGAAGTGTTCCGGAGCGGAGCCACTTTCCGACGTGGCAGAGGTAAAGTCTTTTATTTCCGCCCCGGTCATGAAACTTATCCAACTTATCACAACAAAGAAATACAAAATGTTATTAAAAATGGTGTAAAATGGGTGAATAACACGAATACTCCGAAACACGTTTATGGGAACGCCCAGCCTTTAGAAGAAATTTCTACTAAATAACAGGAGGTTTTTACTATGTCTAAACTGAAGATTGCTGTCCTTGGGTGTGGGAGCATTGCTCAAAATCGGCATTTATTAGAATATGATGCGAATGAACATGTAGAGATCACAGCTGTATGTGACATTGTTGAAGAAAGAGTTAAAGAAGTAGCTGAAGAGTATGGAGCCAACGCTTACACGAGTTATGAAGATCTTTTGGCTAAAGAGAATGTGGATGCCGTCAGTGTGTGTCTCCCGAACTATCTTCACGCACCAGTATCTATTGCAGCTTTAAAAGCCGGTTGTCATGTATTGTGTGAAAAACCGATGGCGACTTCCAGAGAAGAAGCGGAAGAAATGATTCAAACCGCCGAGAAAAATAACAAAAAACTGATGATTGCTCACAATCAGCGCTTTGTTCCTTCTCATGTAAAGGCGAAAGAACTAATCGCTTCTGGAGCTCTTGGAAAAGTGTACAGTTTCCGCACGACATTTGGACACGGCGGCCCTGAAGGCTGGAGTGCGGAAGGAAAAGACAGCTGGTTCTTCAAGAAAGATCAAGCCTTTATAGGTGCGATGGGAGACCTCGGAGTACATAAGGCAGATTTACTTCGTTACATACTTGGACAAGAGTTCATCGATGTAGCCGGGTTTATCGAAAACAATGCCAAAGAAAATATTACCGTAGATGATAATGCTGTTTGCATTCTGCGCAGCGAAGAAGGCGTGGTAGGGACCATGACAGCAAGCTGGGCGTACCAACCGGGAGAAGATAATTCAACCGTTATTTATGGTGAAAAAGGAACCTTGCGTCTGGAGGATGATCCAGTTTACTCCTTAATTGCCCAATACACCAATGGAGATATCGTAAACTATCAGCTTGGCAAGATCCAGTCCAATGATGAAGGCGGACAGAGCAATTCTCATGTGGTCGATCACTTTGTAGAAAGTATTCAAAATGATACAGAGCCGTTGATCACAGGGGAAGAAGGAATGAAATCCCTGGACGTTATATTGGGAGCCCTTCGCTCTGGAGAAACAAGACAAATCAGCAGTTTGGAGCGGGTCAAGAAGTGACACGTTTGAAGATGGGGATCATCGGAGCAGGGGGGATTGCCCAGGGGAGGCATATCCCCTCTTTTCAACAATTAGAGGATTCCGTAGTACTAACGGCTGTACAGGATCTAAACAAGGACCGGGCTGAAGAAGCTGCCAGCCTTTTCGATATACCTCATGTATTTGAGAATTACGAAGACCTTTTTCAGAAGGTGGATGCAGTGACAATCTGCACCCCAAATAAGTTCCATGCGGAAATCGCAATTGCCGCGCTAAACGCAGGGGTTCATGTGCTCTGCGAAAAGCCAATGGCGATTACAACGGAAGAATGTACCCGCATGATCGCTGCAGCTAAGAAAAATGACCGCCTGCTGTCCATTGGCTATCACTACCGATTCACCCCTGAAGCTCAGCTTGCGAAAAAAGCTATGGATAACCAGGAGATTGGCGACCCATTAGTCACACGTGTGCAGGCGATGAGAAGACGTAAAGTTCCGGGCTGGGGCGTGTTCACCAATAAAGATTTGCAGGGCGGTGGAAGCCTGATTGACTTTGGCTGCCATCTTCTTGATCTTGCCCTTTGGCTCCTCGATGATCCGAAACCTGTGGAGGTTATGGGAAAAACATATGATCGTTTGAGTAAGACACCGGGCCAGGTGAACGATTGGGGTGCGTTCGATCACGAGACGTTTGATGTAGATGATCATGTAACCAGTTATATTACGTTTGATAACGGACTTTCCTTACAATTTGAATGTTCCTGGGCTGCAAATATTAAAGATGATGATACGAAATTAAGCATTTCTGGAGTAGATGGCGGCTTAAGCGTATATCCTTTTGAATTGTATCAGGCTAAATATGGAGCTCTCTGGGACAGTTCAGCGAAGATCCGTGAAGGAGAGCCGAAACCAGGTCTGTATCAGGCCAAAAACTTTGTCGACAGCTGTCTCGGTCAGGATGAATTAATCGTCAAGCCTGAGCAGGCTCTCCAAGTGACGAAGTTAATGGAAGCTATTTATTTAAGCAGTGAAACCGGCACAAGTGTGAAGCTCGACTAAACGAATGAATGGAGGAGTCATGACATGAAACTAGGTGTATTTACAGTATTATTTTCCGATAAATCTTTTGAAGACATGCTTGATCACGTAAAAGCTTCTGGACTTAAGGCAGTTGAGATTGGCACGGGCGGCTACCCGGGAAACGCTCACTGTAACGTTGATGAGCTGCTTGAAAGTGAAGAGAAACGTAACGATTACTTAGAAAAAGTACATTCCCGTGGATTAACGATCAGTGCCTTCAGCTGCCACGGAAATCCAATTTCACCTGATCAGAAATTTGCTGAAGAATCACACGAAGCTTTTGTGAAATCGGTTAAACTGGCAAGCCTGATGGATGTTCCGGTTGTGAACACTTTCTCTGGTACACCGGGCGGCCATGAAAACGATACGGCACCAAACTGGCCGGTCACACCCTGGCCCGCGGAGTACTCAGATGTGTTAGAATGGCAATGGAACGAAAAGCTGATTCCTTATTGGAAAGAGCAAGGAGAATTTGCAAAAGAACATGGAGTTAAAGTAGGCCTTGAGCTGCACGCAGGTTTTCTTGTGCATACGCCTTATACAATGCTTAAGCTCCGCGAAGCTACCAATGATGCCATTGGTGCGAACCTTGACCCAAGTCACCTCTGGTGGCAGGGCATTGAACCGGTAGCAGCAATTAAAATTCTTGGGAATGCGGATGCTATCCACCATTTCCACGCGAAAGATACGTATATTGATCAGGAAAATGTAAACATGTATGGTCTTACAGACATGCAGCCTTATGGTAATGTAAGGACTCGCGCCTGGTCGTTCCGTTCCGTAGGGTATGGTCACGGGACGCAGGAATGGTCGAATATCATAAGTGCTTTACGAACATACGGCTACGATCATGTGGTCAGCATCGAGCATGAAGACCCAATCATGTCGATCAATGAAGGATTCAGCCAGGCAGTGAAAAACCTGAGAGCTGTATTAATTGAAGAACCACCAGCCGAGATGTGGTGGGCGTAAATAAATAGGTACTAACCCCTTTTCCAGTAAAAGGGGTTTTCTTCAGATAGGAAGGGGAGACAGATGAACCGTACATCAGGAATTAGAGGCGGACTATATGCAGTAAGTGAGTGGATTGCCAAGTTTTCACTCAACAATTTACAATGGGCAGTATGCAACCTGCCGATTGCTTTACTCGTTATCAGCATGATATATGCGGAAAAGATAGAGGATATCTATTACCTGGCCCCTACATTGATCGTATTGATGCCGATTTTGTTCTTTCCCGCTACAACGGCGCTGTTTGCTAAAGCGAGGGAATGGGTGAGAAAAGATCACGACGACAGACCTGATCGGACGTATCTTAGCTATTATAAGGAAAATTATAAAGTAAGTTTACAAGCCGGGATAGTCTTTACGATTCTATGGGGCGTCTTACTCGGAGATATTTATTATTTCTCTACGGTTAATGAGTTGATCATGAATGTTTTCTTTATCGTGGGGATCATTTTGTATGTATTCACGGTCAATTTCTTCTCGGTAACGGTGCATTTCGATCTTAAAGCAAAACCAGCGTTTAAAAAAGCATTTCTTGTGACGATCGTGAGTCCTTTGTCATTCGTAACGGTTGCGATTACATCGGCGATTATGCTTTATATCAGTGTTTATGTCTTTCCGCTGATGATTCCGATCTTTACAGGATCAATCATCGCATTTCTCTCCTTCTCATCATTCTACAGGCTGTTTTTAAAGTTAAACCATAAGGAAAAAAATGGATGACCTGAGGTGAACACCTCAGGTCATCCATTTTTTGTTAAATAGGACCTTCTTAGAGAATGAGAAAGAAGGATCCTGCGATAATTAAAGTAACGCCGATTACTTTCTTTAGTGTAATGACTTCTTTAAGAAGAAAGTAGGAAATAACAAGTGTCCACACATAAGTGATTGACGTAAGCGGGAACACGATCGTGTATGGCAGATAGTTTAGTGTAATGATATTCAGTATGGCTCCTGCGCCGTAAAAACTGCAGCCCACGAATAAATGTTTAAAGAAATACGTGTTTAAGGCAAATCCATGGCTGGTAGCTTTTTTAAAAAAGTACCCGCCTACAGCCCCTAGCAGCGTAAACAGGAGCACGACAAGCAGCCAGCTAATTGTCGCCACCCCCAATAAGTGCGGCCCCTACAATGATGAGGAAGGTACCGATCAAATTACTTTCGGTAATGGTTTCCTGCAAAATGATACTTCCGAAAAATAAGGCAAAAACGTACCCAATGCTGAGCAGAGGATGGAGTACGGATAGACTTCCAAAACGGAAGGAAACGATCATCATAACGGCACCCAGGAAATAAAGGAAAAAGCCTATGATTAAGAAAAAGTTGATTCCTCCATCTGACATTTTCCAGAACATCTGACCCAGGGCAGTTTGGAGGGAAGCGAGTACCATGAACAGGATGCCGATTCGATTTTCTTTTAAAGATTTCGTGAAATTACTCATGCTGAACCTTCTTTTGTTTAGAATCGAACGTAACGAATACAACAGCCGCCATAAGGAATGTTACCAGCACATTAGCAAATTGGTAACGGAAATCCTGGGCTGGGGTAGCGAGCAGCATCGTTCCCGAATTGAGAAGAACGGGTAACAGGATGAGCAGGGAACGAACTCCCGTTTTAAGAGCCAGCGCTACTCCTGTCAGCAGGATGATGGCCGTGTAGGCAGCAGGTCTTAAGACCACTTCCAGCAAGTACATTTCAACCCTTACTAAATTGTCGTTGATAACTTGATAAACGGTGCTGCTCAGAGGAGACGTTTTTAAATCGTAGTCATTATAAAGATAGACGTTTCTTGCATACGTACTTGTGTAGCCATCTTCAGGCTGATTGATCTGCCAGATAATCGATGTCTGATCCAAATAAGCTTCTACAGCAAGGCCGAAGTTATTTGAAACGACAGCGGCCCATGTACTTAAATAGTAGCCGAAATCATCGAAAATGACATTCTGGTCATACTCCCCGGCAAACTTAATTTTATCCGTCAGATAAGGATTATAATTCTCTTTCCAGGTTTCCAGAGGCAGAATGGAATCAAGGTAATTCCTCTGTTCTTCCGTTAATTCACCGTTCTCTTTAATGATGTGCGCCAATTGCTGTGTAGGGATACTTAACGCTTCATTCGGGCTCGTTGCACGAACGTCCATATAGTTAAAGAAGGGCCCGGAGATGAGGAAGTAGGCTAGTCCGACGAGCACAAGCGTAGTTATCAAACGCTTGAAATAGGCCCGGTAAGCAATCAGCAGGAGAAGGGCCATAACCACGAAAATGGGCAGGCCGTTGCTGCGCATTAAACTGATGGCTAAAGCATTAATCCCGAGCATAAGCTGGTGCCAGTTGGAAGCAAGCCAGGTACCTCTGCTTGAAACGATGTTATAAGTGAAAATCGTGAATAAAAAGAGGAAGCCGCTAAAGAATATGTCTTTCCAGATGGCAATTGGAAAGATTCCGTTTAATGGATAGAGACCGAATAAAAGCACACCGATCCAAACCCACTTAGAAGCTATTCCACGTTTTTCAAGGCTGTACGCCGCATACCCTCCAAAGAGGGCAAGAATGACAATTTGGGAAAAGGCTATAATCGCCGGTGTTTTCCATATAGTGGTTAATGCCATGATATACCACGTATAAACGACCGGGTGCCAGTTGCTGAAATCAAGCGTATGGATCTGTTCCCAATGCGATAGAGAATCCGGTGTCATCGTTCCCGGATAGTAGGCTACTAAATACATAGACCAGACTAGAATAGGAAAAATCGCGTAAATGCAGATTTTCCACCTCGAAACGGTTTTCCAGTGAAGGGAGACCGAATGGTGGACCAGTAGATAGAGCAGCCATGCGCCGGAGACGAATAAGGTTACATAGGAAATAAGAAAAACATAGGCATCGAACAGCCACGAAGAAGCGGCTAAATACCCGGAAGACGTTTTTAAACTCCACATCAGGATAAATGAAAATAAGAGTAAGAAGACCAGCACCGGAGGGCGCATTATAAAACGAATATATGAGTGCTTCTGGTTCAAAAAGGATGTCAGGATTAATTTATGGATCACGGTGAAAAAGACAAGTGTGAATCCAATGACCACCCCATGTGTTTCGCCGAATTTCTGGTAAAGGGACACTAAAGCTATTGTACTTAATACACTGGCTAATATACTGATTAACCAGAGGCTGGTCTTACGATTCATAATCTTGTACCTTCATATCCTGCTTAATTTTGTTCAGTTCCCATTCAAATTGTTTTTTAAAGTTGGCTGCTACGGTATCCAGAATCAAGCCGCAAGCGAACGATAAAACGGAGAGAATTACGAGTCCAACCGCTAAGATGGCCGAAGGAATTTTATCAATAAATCCCGTTTCCCAAAATTCTATGATCACGGGGACGCCGGCAATCAGCCCAAACACCAGAAACAGTATGGACCAGAAAGAGAAGAACAACATGGGTTTATACTCTTTGAACAAGGTGAAGATCTTATTAAGTACTTTATAACCGTCACTTAAGGTATTAAGCTTGGATTCGCTTCCTTCCGGACGGTCTTTATATTCGATCGGGATTTCTTTAATCATAAAACGTTTATCAAGCGTGTGAATCGTCATTTCGGTTTCGATTTCAAAGCCCGGGCTCATGACCGGCATCGATTTTACAAATAAACGGTCAAATGCACGGTAACCGGTCATAATATCTTTCAGGTCACTTTTATACAAGAAGTTAATTAATCCTCGTACCATATTGTTTCCTAAATTATGAAACTTCCGTTTATTTTCTTCCACGTAGGTTCCATTAGATAAGCGGTCGCCGATGACGATGTTCGCTTCCTGATTTTTTAGAGGTTCAAGGAGCTGATGGACAAATCGAGCCGGGTACGTCCGGTCCCCGTCTGCCATGACATAATAATCGGCGTCAATGTCCCGGAACATAGAGCGGACCACGTGTCCTTTACCTTGCCGGAATTCTTTCTTAACAATAGCCCCGTGCTGACGGGCTACCTCGGATGTTCGGTCTTTAGAGTTATTATCGTATACGTAAATATCAGCGTCTGGCAGTTCTTTTCTAAAATCTTCAATGACAGCGCCAATGGTTTGCTCTTCATTGTAACAAGGCAGGAGAACGGCAATTCTCAACTTAAAAACTCCTTTGTCTCTAAACTCAACTTGTAAATTGGATAACTTCATAAATATAGCAGATATTTCAACAGATTTCTAGTTTCCTATGGAGTAGGATAAACTCAGGGGATTAAGGGTCATTCCAGGGAAACGTGCACTTCGATGATAACACAGCACTTCCCCCTTGTTGATGTGTATGGATAAGCAGGTTTATATAATTATAGAAGAATGGGAGAGGGTTCTTTGGAAGAACAGAAGTTTTTTAAAGGATGTCTATGGGGGACGCTGATTTCCTTCCCTTTATGGCTGATCGCTATCCTATCCGCGTGGAAACTGTTTAAATCTTAACTTAAAAGCTCTGTTATTGTTTATTGTTGCTTTTTCATAAGACTTATTACGTAATAGGGCCGGTTACTGTAAGACTCAGTTTCGAGATAAATTGAGTCCGTTTCCAGAAATTTGATGAGGGTGGCTACGGAAACAAACTCGCTTTCCTGCGGGGGAACTGGCAAGCCTCCTCGCTCGTTTCACTCCCTGTGGGGTCTCGCCTAGCTCCTTTTCCCGCGGGAGTCTCGTCGTTTCCTTCGCCACCTTATGAATGAAGAGTGAACGGACATTTCTATAGGCGAAAAGGAAAGTTTGATCCGCCTCAAATGCTTATATAACGGGATTCATTCAGCTGGATAAGCTCATTGTTAAAAATGTCTCTCCATCATAAACCAGAATTTTTCAAACACAATTTCGAGCTCTAGATATCGCAAGGTCCGGAGGGGAACGGGGAGACTCCTGTGGGATAAACATGATCGGTGAGACCCCGGAAAGCGTTAGCTTGAGGAGGCTCAGCACATGCCCACGGAGAGCGAGTCGTTCCCCGCAGGACCTAACTCTCTCACGAGATATCTCGAAACTGAGTCTTCAACAAACGGGAGCTTTACCTTAATAACAACACGGAAGTTTTACAGAACCACCCCAACTTAAAAAAGAGCAAGGAACCCGGTGGGGGCCTTGCTCTTTTTCATGATAAATCAGCCGATGATCATCGGCTCTCGAGGATAGCGGTAATTTTCAGGAGTCATTCTTCCTCTTAAAATAAATAAGAAAGAAAAGATACCGATTCGGCCGATAAACATGAGTCCAATGATAATGATTTTTCCAATGGAATGAAGGTCTGAAGTAATGCCCATTGATAGACCGGTAGTACCAAAAGCAGAGCAAGCTTCAAACATGACTTCAAGCAGTGAAAATTGAGGCTCAAACAAGGAAAGTAAAATGACGGCCCCGCTTGTAATCATAATGGCCGTGCTAATAACAATGAAGGAACGGAAAATATCCTCCTGATCAATTTCTCTATGAAAGATGCGTACATGACTTCTTCCCCGTGCATAGGCGAAAATCGCAAGCAGCGTGATTGCGAACGTAGTGGTTCTTATGCCGCCGCCCACACTGCTCGGTGAAGCTCCGATAAACATTAGTACACAAATGACTAACAACGTAGAGGGGGTAAATTCACTAACATCCATCGTAGCAAGACCGCCATTCCTTGTCGTTACCGATTGGAAAAAAGCATAGAAAAACGATTCGTGCCAGGATTTATTTTGAAAAAAATGAGTGCGATCGAAGAGATAAATAAGCACGGTTCCGATCAGAACGAGCAGTCCGAAAGTTACCGAAGTAAGCTTTGTGAATAAAGAAAAGTTGAAAAAGTCTTCGTTTCTTCGCGTAAGGTAATCTTTCACTTCGATCAGTACAGGGAATCCAATCGCTCCAAGCGTCAGCAGCAAAATATTAATGAACTGTACAAAATAATCGCTTTCGAACATGACAAGCGAAGATCCTGTGATATCGAATCCAGCATTCGTCGTTGCACTGACAGAAGCAAAAGCCCCCTGGATGAATGCTTCGCTTGTGGTGGGGAAGTATTGGGTAAAATAAACTCCGAGAATAAGGGCGCCTATGATTTCGATAATGACGATAATCAGTAAAATCTGCCGGATCAGCTGGACCATTCCAGCGAAGGTTGAGCGGTTTTGATCCGTTTTAATGAGCTGTCGTCTTTTTAAACCGATTTTTTGGCCGAGCAGCAGCCAGATAAACGTTCCAAGCGTCATGACACCGATCCCGCCAAATTGCAGAATAAACATTAATACGAAGTAACCGGGCGTATTAAAGGTGTCAGCTGTAGAGACCACGGTCAACCCTGTCACGCTGATGGCACTTACTGCAGTAAACAAACTGTCAATAAAGCTTAGATGTACACCTTCCTGGTGAAGAAAAGGCAGGCTGATCAGCAGGGTAGATAGTAAGGCTGCGGATAGATAGAATAATACAATAATTTGAAAGGGAGAAAGCTTGTCAAAAAAATGTGGAGTTTTAAATGCATGGGCCATGAATCAGTACTCCTTAAAATAGGGTAGATGCTATGTCGTCTGTACCTATGGATTTTATACATATTTAAAGAACTTAGCAAGAGTAACTAATGGGAGAAAATGGATGACTTGAGGTGGGAATTTATGGTTGCGGGGGAAGTGAGGGTTGTCTATGATGGGAGGAAGAGTGTTGGAGGGAGGAAGTGCGTATGGATATTCGTCATTTGCAGTATTTTATTGAGGTTGCGAGATTCAGCAGTTTTACAAAAGCGGCCGATCATTTATTCATCAGCCAGCCGACGATTAGTAAAATGATTAAGAATCTGGAAGCGGATCTGGGGGTAGAATTATTTGAGCGTTCCCGTAAGAAAATCACCCTTACCGACGCCGGGAGAGTCATTTTAGCTCAGGCTGAAGTCATTGATAAAGCTTTCAACAACCTCCAGACGGAACTTGATGATCTTCTCGGCCTTCAAAAAGGGCACATCCGGATTGGTCTTCCTCCAATTATGGATGCGGATCAGTTTATTAAAGCACTCGGAGGGTTTCACGATCAATACCCTCATATTACATTTCAACTTCTGGAAAATGGAGCCAAAAAAATAGAAGACAATATCATCCAGGAAGAGCTCGATGTCGGGATCACGGTACTGCCTACGGAAGAAGAAAGATTTGATTACTTCTTCCTTATGAGTGAGGAGTTGAGCGTTGTACTTCCACCTTCTCACAAGCTTTCCGGACGTAAACAAATTCATTTAAAAGAATTGGAAGAGGAATCGTTTATCCTGTTTAACAAAGATTTCGTATTGAATGACCGGATTGTATCCGCCTGTAAGGAAGCAGGTTTTCTGCCTCAAGTCGTTTCGGAGAGTTCGCAGTGGGATTTTATAGGGAAAATGATCACCGCGAATCTTGGAATCTCGATTCTTCCAAATAGTGTCGCACATTTATTAAAAGAAGATGTCAGAATCATAAAAGTTGTCCAGCCTGCCCTTGAATGGGACTTAGCGATTATATGGCCGAAGGATCGTTATTTAGCTTACGCCACGAAAGAATGGCTGAAGTTTACTCAGGATCGTATAGCCACACAGGCCGGGAAGGAACAGCCCCTTAACAAATAAGCGGGCTGTTTTTTTATGCCAGGATTGAATCGATGAAAACATTTACATAGACAATGTCTATCTAAAGCATGATGAATAACTATTTCACTTTCTTGGAAATGGCTCTTACACTATATTTATACTCCTTTTTGTAGAGGCATGTCTTTACGAATAAGCGCTTATGAAGAATTTTTTACAGAGAGGATAGATAAAGCGATGGATGCCAAAAAACCAAAAGAAAGTTTAATTATCAGCACGGACCAAGTGCTTGTGAATGATTTAAATAACTATAATACGCTGTTCGGCGGCGTTTTGATGAAAAAACTAGATAATAGTGCCACACTATCAGCGAGGCGTCATGCCCGTGTGAAAGAATGTGTAACTGCTTCAACAGACTCGATTGATTTCCTGAACCCGGTTCAACAGTCGGATTCGGTTTGTGTAGAGTCCTTTGTATCGTACACAGGCAACCGTTCTATGGAAATTTTCTGTAAGGTAATCGCAGAAGATATGATTACCGGGAGAAGAAGAATGGCAGCAACAGCGTTTCTAACCTTCGTGGCGCTGGATGAGAATAAGCAGGCGGTGCCGGTTCCGGATGTAATTCCTCAGACTGAAGAGGAGAAGTTCCTTTATGAATCTGGTGAAGAAAGGGCTCAGACCAGAAGAGTACGCCGTAAGCACTCCAAACAATTGACGGATATTATCGGCCTTGAAAAGCCCTGGGAGAAAGGAGAATATTTATATGGTGAAAACATTAGCCAGTTTGGGTGATCTGTATGCAGCTAAAGAAGACTTTGGGGAGGTGAGAAATCAGCATCCGGAAGTTTATGAACAGCTTATTCATGTAGTAAGTCTGACCCGCCAGCTTCAAATGAAATATGGCTATATGGGCAGTCTTCTCATGGATGAGGACATCACGGTATATGAACCAGAATATATGAAGGACTCGATCCTTACCCTTTATCAAAAAGAGGTTCAAAAGCTGACCGATCACCAGGAGGTGGAAGTCGTAAGACAAACGCTAACGAAGCACCGTGAGATCGGCTATCCTAAACTATTCTTACTTATCTTAGGGGCAAAGCCGGAAATGTTGAAAGGTTCGACGATTTTTAAATAACCACTTTTCAAAAAGAACAGGCTCATCGGACATTAGCCCGGTGTGCCTGTTCTTTTTAGGATATCTTAAATCCCAGTATTGATCTTAAAGAAAAGCTCCCATTACTTGAAGACTCAGTTTCGAGATAAATGGGTCCGTTACATAAGATGGGTAAGGGTTGGTGGGGAAATAACTCGCTTTCCTGTGGGGGAACTGGCAAGCCTCCTCAGTCGTTTTCACTCCTTGTGGGGTCTCGCCTAGATCCTTTTCCCACGGGAGTCTCGTCATTTCCCCACCAACCCAGCGATTTCTTGTGAACGGACCCTTCTAGAAGAGAAAGACCCTCCTACTTGATCTGGATTAAATGCTATTATGACAGGCTATTGCTGGTATTTAACATCCTGAAAATAGGTACAAAACTACCTGGTCTAATTCCTCGAATACCTCAGCACGCAGGTGATGTTTGAAGTGGTTTCGAGCGTCTGATTTGGCAAGGTCTGGAGGGGGAGGATGAAGACTCCTGCGGGATGAACATGATCGGTGAGACCCCGGAAGTCGAAGACTGAGGAGGCTCAGCACAAGGGATGTTCGACTAAGACCGCCACGTCCTGTGGCAACGTCGAACGACCCTGCGTCGTGCAGGGCCGCGGAAAGCGAATCATCCCCCGCAGGACCTTTCTTCTCATAAAAATATCTCGAAACTGAGTCTTCAACTAAACGGCCCTATAGCTTAATAAACCCTTTCTGAAAATCAATAGAAGCTTTTACAAGTGCTTTTTTAAAGCCAGTACAAGGCTTCTTTATTACTCCCGAAGATTGTCCTGAAAACGTCCCATATTTATATATTCATTTACATACAAATATGATAAGGTATTTTAAAATGAACAAAATGGAAAGTTTAGGAATGAGAAGGGGTTTATATGAAGGAAATTATTTTAATTCTGGCTGAATTGGTGAATATCTGGCACGATGTTCTCTTGGACCTCACGAGGGTACTTGGATGGGATTTGTCTGACAAAGACCTCCACTTTTGGGTAATTGGTATTCTAGGACTTATCGCGCTATTATTTGTGGATTCTCTTTTTCAAGCCTTATCTAAGTTAAGTATCTCAGCAATTTCGTTTTTATTCACTTTTTCTATGGTTCTTGTTTTCGTATTCGCTGTAGAAATCCAGCAGAAAATTACGGGAAGAGGAAATATGGAATTCGGAGATGCAGCAGCAAGTATATTCGGGTTTCTCGTTTTTTGCGGCGTCTATTTTGTTATTCGTCTGCTTTGGAGATGGGTGCAGGCTTCCCGTCGGAAACAACCGACTTCATAAATCATTGTTTTTCATAAGGGAGAGTTTACAATACCAGAGCTTTCATTCGATAAACCCTGGTCTAATAGGCTGCTTGCCCATTTTATAAAAATGAAACTAAACCGCCTCGAAAAAATCGAGGCGGTTTTCTTAATTAGAACCAAAATCAACAATCATATCGTGTGTTTTTTGTATTTCCTGATCGGACATAATCATGAGATACATTCCATTAATCATTCTTCCTTCACCACTCATTTGATAGGAGGAAGTGTTTTGACGGGCACTGCGATAGTTAGCCGCAAGTCTGCGCATGTCCTCAAATTGCATGTTGGTGTTTACGTTATCACCGAGAACATCCAGGATATCGCCAACTTTATTAACCACCCCGATACTTGCTCCTTTATCAATAATTCCCTGAATGACCTGGCGCTGACGTTCGTTACGGCCAAGGTCGCCACTTGGATCATTTTTGCGCATTCTCACAAACGCTAGTGCTTCTTCACCGTTTAATTCAATTGTTCCTTCCTTAAAGCTGTGTCCGCCAGCACTGAAAGCACGATCGTTCTGAACAGTTACGCCGTTCACCGCATTAACCAGTTGAGAAAGACCTTCCATATTCACCTTTATATAATAATCAAGATCGATATCTAAAAAGTTCTCAACAGTATTAACGGCCATATCGCTTCCGCCATAGGCGTAGGCATGGTTAATCCGGGTAGTTCGCCCGTCTCCGGCAATCTTTACTCTCGTATCACGGGGGATACTGACCATCTGCATTTGATTGTTGTTCGGATCAAGCGACATCACAATCATAGTGTCGGATCTTCCAACGTCATTCTCACGCTCGTCCACACCTAGAAGCAGTACATTAATAGGTTCTTTCTTATCCACTTTTTCTTTCGTTTCATCTGTATCAATGGTAGAAACATCTTCATGAAGATCATCATTGATTGTCGTTCGGACATCATTAAAGAGTTTGAAAATGAAGATACCGCCTGCGATTAGAAAGACGGCTAATGCGGCGAGAAGGATTTTCAAAACTCTTTTCCTTTTCCGCTTCTTTTTATTACGTTCACTCCGACCCATACGTCCACCTCTTTTTTTAAGGAGTTCTCTTCTATTATACTTTTTTTGCAGAATTCTGTAAAAATAGTAGACAACGTTTTAATGGCATTAGAAAAACCAGTACAATAGAAGAAAGAGAGTTCTACTAAAAGGAGCGTAGTTAGCTATGGGAATTAATATAGGAATTGACTTAGGCGGTACCAACGTTCGTGTTGCTATTGTAAATAAGAACGGGCTGGTAGAGGAACTGTTACAAGAACCGACAGAAGTAGAAAAAGGACATCTTCATACTATAAAAAAAATGGTGAACATGATCCACACCATTTCTGAAGGAAAGAAACGTATCGACGGAATTGGTATTGGAGCCCCGGGACCACTCGACCCGAAGCGTGGAGTGATTTTAGGTCCACCGAATTTACCGGGCTGGGACGAAGTTTATCTGGTTGATGAAATCAGCCAGCATTTCTCTGCAAACGTTTATTTAACGAACGATGCAAATGCTGCGGCTCTTGCTGAAGCCACCTACGGCAGTGGAAAGGGCTATGAAAGTGTCTACTATGTAACGGTAAGCACCGGGGTAGGCGGCGGTCTGGTGACCAATGGACAAGTCTTTCATGGGGCTCAAGGGTTCGCAGGTGAAATCGGAAATATGATTGTCCAGCGCGGTGGTACTCAGTACAGTAATTTAAATAAAGGGGCACTTGAAGGGTACGCAAGCGGAACGGCGATTGGAAATCGGGCAAAGGAGCTTCATAACATAGAAGGAGGAGCGGAAGCCGTATTCGATCTTGTCAGAGAAGGAAATGAAGAAGCATGGCAGATTGTCGATGACGCGGTTGATTATTTAGCTGTAGGCATTGCAAATGTGACGCACGTCGTAAATCCTGATGTGTTTGTTATTGGCGGTGGGGTGATGAACGCCGGTGATCTGGTGTGGGCACCTCTTAGAGAAAAAGTAAAAGGGTACGTCTATGAAGAACTGGTTCCTCATATTAATCTCCAGCCGTCTTCGCTAAGCGGAGATGCCGGCGTAATAGGAGCTTCCCTGCTCACCCGGTAATACCCAATAAAAGGGACCTCAGGTCATCCAGATTCTGGATGACCTGAGGTCCCTTTTTTTCCCTTTCAGGGATAAATGGCATAAAGCAAGCGTACAGTAGAATAGGTTAATCTTTTGGAGGAATGAAAACGTGAAGAAGATGTTATCTATGCTGTTCGTTGCTTTCTTTATGGCGGGATGCGCTGATGCTTCAGGGCGAGCCATCGAGGAATTTAAACCCTCTAAGGATAATGAATGGCACATAGTCGTGTTTTATGAGAATGATCCGCCCGAAGAAGCCTATCAATCATCGCTAAATGGAATTAAAGTGTTTCTGGCAAGAAAAAATATTGCAGCCAAGATCAGTTATCAACAAATAGAGGACCCGAAAAATTATCGTGAACTGCTGCAGGTAGAGCCTAAACAAATCGTTGTCTTTGATTACAAAGGAGTGCGCCTGAAAGCAAGAAGTCCGGAAGTACTGGAAGGAATGGTGCTTCAGCTCAATTAGCAGCTTTACCAAAAATCCCCACCTCAGGTCATCCAATATTTGGGTGACCTGAGGTGGGGATTTTTGGGTTTTATCGTTACCTGACGAAGAACTCTTCCAGTACAAGGACGCAGGCTCCTATGGCGGAAGCGTGTTCGCCAAGCTTGGATAGAACGATAGAAGTTTCTTTCGCTTTATCGGTTAATCCTCTGGACTGTATCGTTTCTTCTATTCCTTTCATCAGGAAATCTCCTGCATTCGATACACCACCGCCCACAATGATTCGCTTGGGATTAATCGTGTGTATTAAATTGGTCAATCCAATGCCCAAATATCGTCCCGTCTGATTTAATAGATCAATACTGAACTCATCACCTTCACACGCCGCCTGATAGACTACCTGACCATCTACCTTCTCAAAATCTCCATCAACCAGCTCATGTATGATCGAAGGTTTTCCGGTTTTTAATTCTTTTCGAGCCCGTTCGGCAATGGCTGGTCCGGCAGCCAAGGTTTGCAGACAGCCGTAATTACCGCATGTGCATTTTGGTCCTGATAGATCAATGGTTACGTGACCAATTTCACCAGCTATACTGTTTTCCCCGTGAAAAAGCCTTCCCTTAATCATCATTCCTGCACCGATTCCGTTCCCGACATTTACTCCAACCATGTTGTCCGCATCGTTTCCATTACCGAACCAGTATTCACCTAACGTCATGGTACGCGCATCATTTTCGACTTTTACAATCATATTGAAATCTTTTTCCAGTTCTTCTTTTATAGGAATATTTCGAAGCTGAAAAGAGGGAGCAAAAAGGGAAATACCTTCTTCGGGGTCGACAATGCCGTGCATCCCCACCCCTATTCCCAGAAACTTATCTGGATCGTTTTTTCCTGAATAAAGAAGATCCTGAATTCCTTGTTTCATAATGGATAAGATATCTTCATTCCCTGGATAGTTACCGATGGGCAGGCTGGTTACATCTTTTAAATCTCCGAACAGGTTGGTTACTACGAATTTCATATGGAAAGTTCCTACATCTATGCCAAGAGTATAAAATTGGTCAGCATTAATTTCCAGAAGTGTAGGCTTACGGCCGCCCTTAGACATTCCCTGGGTAGTCTCTATAACAAACTGTGTATTAATCAGTTCCTTCACAATGTTACTGACTGTGGGTGGAGTAAGACGGGTTTGTTTAGCGATTTCCGCTCTGGATATAGGTCCTTCTTCACGTATCATATTTAAAATGATGGATCTGTTCATGGATTTCATTAATTGGAAACTGCCTCGTGTGTACTTTGTAGTCATTTCATCTCCTCCAGCATTTCTATCTTACCCTATCATATCATAAATCTTACTAATTTAATTTATTTAACTAAGTAAAAAGATTACCAGCAAAAGCATGATAAAGTATCTCTTTCGCCCTATAAACTATTTTGGTAATTTTGAAAAAACTCTTTTAATTTTACGTTTAGTATGCTAACTTATAACTAGTTAATTAATTTATTTTAGTAAGTTTTGAAAACGCTATCAAAAAAGGGGGAGCAAGATAATTATGAAAAACTGGTGGAAAATGTTTCTGGTAGTGGGCCTTGTTGCTGGGGTTCTGGCTGCCTGTTCAGGCAATAGTGGAAGTGGTGGAGATGAATCTTCAGGTGATGAGGGTGGAGAACCATCCGGTGAAATAACGGTTTGGGGCTGGAACGTAGCAGCTGAGTCGATGGAACTTGCGGTTGATGGATTTAAAGAGCAATATCCTGATGTTGAAGTGAAGGTAGAGGATATCGGCCGATTGGATGTTTATGAAAAGCTGACGGTAGGACTAGCTTCAGGAGGTAATGGTTTACCCGATGTAGTTATGGTAGAGTCAGATCGCCTGGCTAACTATTATGACCAATTCCCTGATGCCCTTACTAACCTTTCAGAACTTGGTTATGATGACCATAAGGATAAGTTCGGTGAATATAAGAAATCTGTTACTCAGAATGCCGACGGAGAATTTTTCGCGGCTCCGTGGGATGTTGGACCGACAGGCGTTTTCTATCGTACCGACATCTTTGAGGAAGCAGGAGTAAATCCCGAAGATATTAAAACATGGGATGATTACATTGAAGCAGGAAACACAATTAAAGAGAAAACAGGTACGCAGATGGTGCCGATCGATATCGCAAAAGATGATGCCTTGTACCGCATGATGCTGAACCAGCAGGGCGCGTATTATTATGATGAAGAAGGAAATATTGATGTGACTTCAGAAGAATCTAAAAAAGCATTTGAAGTGATTCAGCAGCTGGAAAATGAAGAGCTTGTGCTGAACAACGATGGCTGGAATGGTGTAGTATCTGCCACAGTAAACGGGGAAGTAGCAACCGTTCCATTTGGTGTATGGTATTCAGGTACCATTAAAGACCAGGCCCCTGATCAAGATGGGCAATGGGGAGTCTTTCAACTGCCAGCTTTTGAAGAGGGCGGCAACCGTGCGGCTAACTTAGGCGGATCAGATCTTGTCATTCCATCTTCAACGGATAATCAAGGTGCAGCTTATGCTTTCGTAGAATATTTCACGACAGAAGTAGATCCTCAAATGAAAGCTCTTAAAGAAAAAGGAATCTTCCCATCCTTGAGCTCTACTTATGAAGAAGAGTTCTTTAGCCAGGAGTCTGAATACTTCTCTAATCAACAGATCTATAAACTGTTCTCTGAAGAAGTGGCTGATATTCCTGTAGCCAACTATACAGCTGACTATGCTCGTGCATTTGATACAATGTCTGATACTCAAGCTTCTATTTTGCTTGATGGTACGAAAATTGAAGACGCGTTACAAAATGCAGCTGAAAAGCTGAAAAGTGAGACAGGTCGTGAAGTGACCGAGTAATCCTTATGATCTTCCTGCATGTATTTGTATAGTAAGAAATGGTCGGTCAGTCTCCTTCACATAAGGAGATTGACCGACTTTTTAGATTTTTGGGAATTAAAGCAGACATATAAAAAACGTTGTGTTATCATTAAGTAAATTAAATTAATTAATAAAGTCATCCGGTTTTGAAAGCGCTTATATATAAGGCGCGGGTACTTTAATTAAGGAGGTAGAATTCATTTGAGTCAAAGCAATGCTGAACCAGCAAAATCCAATCAACCTAAGAAACGTAAGCGCTGGATTACGCCCAAGAATGTCCCTTATTTATTCATTCTGCCGGCTGTCACCTTTTTTCTAATCTTCACGGTTTATCCTGTTATTTCTTCATTACTATTAAGTTTCCAAAAGCGTGAAGGTTCCGGCTATGTATTTGCAGGTCTTGAAAACTATATACGGTTGTTTCAGGACGGACTCTTCTATAAAGCGCTTGGCAATACGTTCTTGATTCTACTCATACAAGTGCCAATTCAGTTATTTCTTGCCGTGATCATCGCTGTAGCATTGAATTCCCAACTAGTAAAAATGAAGAGCTTTTTCCGGATTGCCTTTTTCATGCCAGCCATTACAGCGCTCGTGGCTTCGTCAATTATTTTCATGATTATGCTTGATGAAAACTATGGTCTGATTAACTATTTGCTATCTTTTGTGGGCGTGGAGCCTATCGCCTGGCTGTCTGACCCATTTTGGGCGAAAGTAGCTCTTATGGTTGCGATTACCTGGCGGTGGACGGGCTATAACATGGTTATCTTCCTGGCAGGTCTTCAGAATATTCCTGGGTCCCTTTATGAAGCTGCGGAAATGGATGGGGCAAGCAAGCTGAAGCAGTTCTTTTATATAACGATTCCTCAGCTGAAACCTATCTTCTTATTTACTTTCGTACTTTCTACCATTGGTACTCTGCAATTATTTGATGAACCATACATCCTTACCGAAGGCGGACCGAATAACTCCACTTTAACCATTACTTTGTACTTGTATCAGAATGGCTTCAGATATTTTGACTTTGGTTATGCCTCCGCTATTGCATATGTACTCGTACTAATCATTGGTGTTCTATCCTGGGCACAAATGAAATGGGCAGGTGAAGATAAATAATGAAAAATGTCAGTCCTTTAAAAAAGACTCTATTATACTTCTTTTTATTTGTAGGGGTTATTGTTTCCGTTTTTCCATTCTATTGGATGTTTGTAGGCGCAACGAATCCATCGGGTGAAATCTTCAAAGTGCCGCCTAACTTCTTTCCAGGCACTCATGGGTGGGAGAACTTTAAGAATCTAAATGAAAATGTCGGCATTATTAGAGTACTAGGCAACTCATTGCTGATTACACTCACCTTCACCGCTTTAGCTGCCATCATCTGTACAGCAGCCGGTTACGCTTTTGCCAAGTTTCAGTTTAAAGGAAGAAATCAGATCTTCTTTATGCTGCTAGTGGCGATTATGATTCCGTACCATGTTACGTTAATTCCTTTGTTTGAAATTTTCTCTAATGTCGGCTGGCTGAATACGTTCCAGGCAGTAATTCTGCCACAGGCTGCCTATCCATTCGCGATTTTCTTAATGCGTCAAAACATGCAGGCCATTCCGGATTCTCTACTGGAAGCGGCGCGTGTGGACGGAGCTGGAGAATTCCATATCTTTTTCCGGATTGTACTTCCGGTCATGAGACCAGCACTCGCTGCCGTCGGTATTTTCTTATTCATGTTCCAGTGGAACAACTTTATTTGGCCGCTTGTTGTACTGCAGTCACAGGATATGTACACCTTACCGGTAGCTTTATCCAGTCTGGTAGGGATGTCCCGTATAGACTACGGACAGGTTATGATGGGGACCACGCTCTCCACCTTGCCAATTATGATTTTCTTCTTACTACTGCAAAAACAGTTCATCTCCGGTATTCTTGGTGGATCTGTTAAAGAATAAAGAACGAATAGACAGGTGGTGTCGTTGTGTCGATATATATTAATGAAGAAAGACAGCAATTTCATCTTACAAATGGTCAAATCAGTTACATCTTTCATGTGATGAAAAATGGGCAGTTAGGGCATCTCTATTATGGCCGGGCGTTGACGGACCGCGAGGACTTCACACACTTCCAAACCTATGAAAATACCGTTCCGTACACCACTCATACATTCGCGGATGATGCTGATTTTTCATTGGAAACAGTGAAACAGGAATTTCCCCTTTATGGAAAAGGAGACTTCAGGGAGGCCGCTCTTCAAATTGAAGACGATCAACAAATCCAAGTATCTGATTTTTCTTTTCAGGGATATGAAATAGGAAAAGGGAAGCCGAAGCTACAACGTCTTCCCGTTTCCTTTGCCGAGGAAATGGAAGCAGAGACGCTGACTATCCGATTAATGGATAAGGTAACCGGAGCAGAAATTCATCTGTTCTATACCATATTTGAGAACCTGCCTATTTTAACCCGAAGTCATAGGATTAAAAATGGTTTTGAATCAACGCTGGAAATAAAGCGTCTAATGTCCTTAACGCTGGATCTGCCGGATGCGGATTATGAACTGATGCATCTTTCCGGAGCCTGGGCACGTGAACGACATGTTAAAAAGCGAAAGCTGGAGCAGGGAATTCAATCGATATCCAGTAACAGAGGAGCAAGTTCACACCTGCATAATCCGTATCTCATGTTGAAAAGACCCGCCGCCACAGAACATCAGGGAGAAGCGATCGGTCTCCAGTTTATCTACAGCGGGAACTTTCTTGCGCAGGCAGAGGTGGACCATTTTAATCAAACGCGATTATCCATGGGTATTCATCCGGGGTCATTTCAGTGGACATTGGAAAAAGGGGGAAGCTTTCAAAGCCCTGAAGCAGTTCTGTCATTTTCAGATAAAGGATTAAATGGCATGAGCCAGGCGCTGCATGATTGGCAGCGGAGGCATCTCATTTCTCCTGAATGGATGAAGAAAGAGCGGCCGATTCTTATTAATAATTGGGAAGCTACTTATTTTGATTTTAATGAGGAAAAGCTGGATGCTTTTACAACGGAAGCTGCAAATTTAGGCATAGAGTTGTTTGTTTTGGATGACGGATGGTTCGGAAATCGGGACGATGATACGAGTTCTTTAGGAGACTGGTTTGTCGATAAGAGGAAATTGCCGAATGGAATTGGTGCGCTTTCGCGTACGGTGAAACAGAAAGGTCTGCAGTTTGGATTATGGTTTGAACCGGAAATGATCAGTCCTAAGAGTGAACTGATAAAAGAACGGCCGGACTGGGTTATTGGTTCACATGGTCGTCATCAGACGCTTGGAAGGAATCAGATGGTTCTTGATTTCTCCAACCCTGAGGTCGTCCATTATTTATACGAGAGAATGAGCCTTTTGATTGAAGAAGCAGATCTGGATTATATTAAGTGGGACATGAACCGTAATATTACGGAGCCTTTCTCTCAGCACCTCCGGAACCAGGGAGAACTTTATCATCGTTACATCCTTGGGGTTTACGACTTATATGAGCGTCTAACCACCCGGTATCCGAATGTATTATTTGAATCCTGTGCAGGCGGAGGCGGCCGGTTTGATCTTGGAATGATGTACTACGCTCCGCAGGCGTGGGCGAGTGACGATACCGATGCTGCTGAACGGCTGAAAATTCAGTATGGCACTTCGCTGGGGTATCCGCTCGCTACAATCGGCTCTCACGTTTCAGCTGTCCCGAACCATCAGACGCTTCGGGAAACGCCACTCAAATTTAGAGGAGATGTCGCGTATTTCGGGACGTTTGGTTACGAATTAGACCCCTCACAGCTGAGTGAAGAGGAAAAGTCTGAAGTGAAGCAGCAAATTGAATTTTTTAAAAAGGTCAGGAAATTGATCGCCCAGGGCACGTTCTACCGGCTGAAAAGCCCATTTGAAGGAGAAGAAACAGCCTGGATAGCGTGCAGCGCAAATGGAAAGCAGGCGATTGTTGGCTGGTACAAAGAGAATTACCGGCCCAACCCTGGGCATAACCAAACCTTGAAACTTAAAGGATTGCAGCCTGAAAAGCGATATGAAATTGAAGGATTTACTCGTTTGTTCTATGGAGACGAATTGATGAATCGGGGCCTGCCTCTAGGCAAGGAATTTAATGGCGCCAATCCTCATCAGGCAGAACGCGGAGGAGACTACCAGTCCCGAATTTTCCTGCTGAAGGAGAACTAGGGGATCCTTCGCTTCTACTTAACAATATAGTAATGAGGTGATCGATATGAAAGAATTGAAGCAAGCATTTAAGGAACAATTAGGAAAGGATGAACCGGTCGATTTATTTTTTGCACCGGGACGAGTGAATTTGATTGGCGAACACACGGATTATAATGGAGGACACGTCTTCCCGTGTGCTTTAAGCGTGGGAACTTATGCAGCCGCACAAAAAAGAGAGGATACAACGATAAGGTTGTATTCCATGAACTTTCCTGACTTAGGAGTTATTGAAACCGATATAGACTATCTGAAATATAGAGATGAAGATGACTGGGCCAACTATCCGAAAGGTGTCATCGAGACTTTTCGAACTGCCGGGTATGAGATTTCTTCCGGCATGGACATTGCTTTTTACGGGAATATTCCTAATGGAGCAGGACTGTCTTCGTCGGCATCTATTGAGCTGGTCACATCGGTTGTTTTAAAAGAACTATTTCAACTTTCGGTTGATCCGGTGAAAATGGTCAAGCTTTCTCAACAGGCAGAGAATGAGTTTGTCGGAGTTAACTGCGGCATCATGGATCAGTTTGCCATCGGAATGGGCAAGAAAGATCATGCTATTTTATTAAACTGTGATTCTCTGGAGTATCAACATACGCCTATTGATTTGACGGATCATGCTTTAATCATAGCGAATACGAATAAACGCCGTGGACTCGCTGACTCAAAATATAATGAGCGGAGAGAGCAGTGTGAGGAAGCTCTGAAGGATCTGCAGCGGAAACTATCGATTCATAGCTTAGGTGATTTAACCAAAGAAGAATTCGAAGACCATAAACATCTTATAGAAGACTCTTTAGCCCAGAAACGGGCAAAGCATGCCGTTTACGAAAATCGTCGTACGATGGAAGCGGTGGAGAAGCTGAACGCTGGAGATATTGAAGGGTTTGGGCAGTTGATGAACGAATCGCACGTCTCCTTACGTGATGATTACGAAGTAACGGGTAAAGAGCTCGATGCGCTCGTGGAAGCAGCTTGGCAGGAAGACGCCGTCGGTTCAAGAATGACCGGCGCAGGATTTGGCGGTTGTACAATAAGTATTGTGAATCGAAACCAGGTCGAAGCTTTTATGGATAATGTCGGCCGTAAATATTCCGAACAGACAGGACTTGAAGCTGACTTTTATAAAGTAGAAATTGGCGATGGGGCCAAGAAATTGAAGGAGGTTCATAAATGACCGTACTCGTTTGTGGAGGCGCCGGTTATATTGGAAGTCATGCCGTCGCCCAATTATTGGATCGTAATGAAGAAGTAGTGGTCGTGGATAATTTGCAGAAGGGCCATCAGGCGTCCATTTTCGAAGAGGCTCGTTTTTACAACGGTGATTTAAGGGATGAGGCCTTTCTAAAGCAGGTGTTTACTGAAAATGAGATCGATTCCGTAATTCATTTTGCAGCGGATTCTCTAGTTGGAGAGAGCGTCGAAGATCCCTTGAAGTACTATGACAATAATGTTTCTGGTGCGATCAGTTTACTGAAAGCGATGGCGGAGCATGAGGTAAAACGAATCGTCTTTTCATCTACGGCAGCGGTTTACGGTGAGCCTGATCAAGTACCAATTCAGGAGGATGACCGTACCACACCAACCAATCCGTATGGGGAAACAAAACTGGCCATTGAGAAGATGCTTCACTGGGCCGAACAGGCTCATGGTATCAAACATGTGGTTCTCCGCTACTTTAATGTTGCGGGCGCGGATCCAGAGGGAAGGGTCGGTGAAGATCACCGTCCGGAAACGCACCTCATTCCGATCGTACTCCAGGTGGCGCAGGGCAAGCGTGATAAAATCATGATATTCGGCGATGATTACCCGACCGAAGACGGCACGTGTATCCGTGATTATATTCATGTAACAGACCTGGTAGACGCTCACCTTTTGGCAATTGAGAAGTTGAAAAAAGATGAAACGAGTGCCGTTTACAATCTCGGAAATGGGCAAGGATTCAGTGTGAAGGAAGTCATTGATACGGCGCGCCGGGTGACTCAGTGTGAGATTCCGGCCGAAGTTGCTCCGAGACGTGCAGGTGATCCGGCCCAGCTCGTGGCTTCTTCTGAAAAGGCCATGAAGGAGCTCAGCTGGAAACCTGCTCATGCGGAGCTTGATACGATGATTCAAAATGCCTGGGACTGGTTTCAGAAGCATCCGGAAGGTTATGAAAAATAAACAAAAGGGTTGGTGAACAGAGTGGCGATTTATCGTGACATCGAACAGCTTATTCAATATGGTCTCAACAAAAAAATGGTGTCCGTCTGGGACGTTGATTACGTACGGAATGCCCTGTTTCGTTTATTCGAGCTGGACGGGAAGACTGCTGAACCTGTTCAAGCAGAGGAGGTGCCGGAAACGCCGGTGCCGATTCTTGAAAGGATGCTGGATTATGCGGTCGAGCAAGGGCTGATGGAGGATAATACGACGACAGAGAGGGATTTATTTGATCCGAAAATTATGGATCAGCTGATGCCGAAGCCTTCGGAAGTCATTCGGAACTTTTACCAGACGTTTGAAGCCAGGGGGCCGATTGCGGCCACGGATTATTTTTACCAATTATCCAAGGACAGTCACTACATCCGTACTAATCGGATTGAAAAAAATAAGCACTGGTACAGTGAGACGGAATATGGAGATCTTGAGATTACCATTAACCTCTCCAAACCCGAAAAGGACCCCAAAGCCATCGCAGCAGCACGGGCGAATAAGGGAGATGGACCTAATTATCCTAAATGCCTGCTGTGTAAAGAAAATGTCGGTTATGCCGGCCGTCTGGACCATCCCGCTCGCGATAACCACCGTGTGATTCCGCTGGATCTCGAGAGTGAGCACTGGTTTCTGCAGTACTCTCCATACGTTTATTACAATGAGCACGCGATTGTCTTCTCCCGGGAGCATCGCCCGATGAGCATTACGAAAGACAGCTTTGACCGGCTGCTTGATTTCACTGATCAGCTGCCTCATTATTTCATCGGTTCGAATGCAGATCTTCCGATTGTCGGAGGCTCGATTTTAAGCCACGATCACTTCCAGGGCGGCCATCACGAATTCCCTATGGCTCAGGCTCCGATTGAACAGGAGTTTACCATTCAAGGGTTCAAGGATATTAAAGCCGGAATTGTCCGCTGGCCGATGTCGGTCATCCGACTCCGTTCTGAGGATCGATCACGGCTGTCTGCAGTTGCGGATCAAATTCTAAAATCATGGCGCGGATATACGGATGAAGAGGCAGACGTTTATGCAGAAACCGACGGGGAGCCGCATAACACGATCACGCCGATTGCGCGTTACCGGAACGGGGCGTTTGAAATGGATCTGGTGCTTCGGAACAACCGGACCAGTGATGAACATCCAATGGGAATTTTTCACCCGCACGAAAATGTCCATCATATTAAAAAGGAGAATATAGGCTTAATCGAAGTGATGGGTCTTGCCGTTTTACCTGGCCGTTTGATTGAAGAATTGGAGCAGCTGGCGGAGTATATGAAGACGGACGAACTGGAGGGGAAGGCACTCCAGGATGAACGGACAGCAAAACATGCCACATGGGCGAAACAAATGAACTTGGCAGATAACGAGGACATTGAGGAGCGGTTGAGGCAGGAAGTCGGCAAACGCTTTTCGACGGTGCTGGAACATGCTGGTGTCTTTAAACGAACGCAAGCTGGGCAAGAGGCCTTCACGCGGTTTATTAAACAAATTATATAGAAGGGAGAGTGGAACATGGTTGACCTGCCGGTGATAGAGACGCTTAACTTTAAAGGACTTGAAGCTGTTGTACTTGAAAATGAGCAGATCCGCTGTGTCATTCTTCCTTCTTATGGCGGGAAAATGGTCAGCTTTTTTGATAAAGAAGCAGCCTATGAATGGCTGTTTCAGACGTCGGCTTCAGAATTAACGGTGCCTCCGTATGGAGCCGATTTTTCTAAATATGATTCAAGTGGGTTTGATGAGATGTTTCCAGGGATCGATCAAGGTCCTCATCCTGCAGACTGGAAAGAGATCCCTGATCATGGTGAGGTATGGGCATTGCCATGGAACTGGGAAAAGACAGAGGAAGGGATTTCTCTCGATGTGGAAAGTCCCGCATTTCCTTATTCAATAAGAAAAAATGTCGCGTTAAAAGGTTCAAGCATCGAAATCGAATACGAAGCCTTGAATAAAAGCGATGAACCTTTCTCTTTTATCTGGACGCCTCATGCCTTATGGAATTTAAATGATTCAACGAAATTAGAAATTCCGCAGGGGTTAAATGAAGTGATGAATGTTGAAAAAGGGGCCCAGCATTTAGGAGAGTGGGGGACGACCCATTCGTATCCGGAAACGCAGTCGCTGAAAACGGGAAAAACGCTTGATTTAGCTGAGCTTGAACCAAAAGAGGATGGTACGGTAGAGAAGTTTTATTTTACGGATCGTCTAAATGAGGGCTGGTGTTCCATCATTCAGGAAGACATCAGCCGTAAACTTACGTATCGTTTTCCGGAAGATAAAGTCCCTTATCTCGGGATCTGGAAAACCCGTGGAGGCTACCGCGGTGAATATAATGTAGGCGTTGAACCGTGTACAGGGGTTTATGATGACGTTTATCTCGCTGAGAAAATCGACAAAGTTTCACGGATTCCTGCTCGCGGTTCTTACACGTGGTCGCTAACGTTTTCAATTGGAGGGTTATAAATGACGTACTTAGGTGTAGATTACTATCCGGAACATTGGCCAAAAGAAATGATCGACGAAGATCTTCAGGGCATCAAAGAGCTTGGAGCGAACATCGTAAGGATCGGCGAGTTTGCGTGGCACTTAATGGAGCCGGAAGAAGGGCAGTTTGATTTTTCATATTTCGATCATGTTCTTGATAAAGTGAAAGAGCAGGGACTGAACGTGATGTTCGGCACGCCAACGGCTACTTTTCCAGCCTGGCTTGCTCATAAAGAACCTTCTGTTTTATCAGAAGATGAGAACGGACAGACCCGCGTATTCGGCGGGCGCCGTCAATATTGCTTTAACTCGGATGTTTACCGTAAATATGCCGGGAGGATTACGCGTAAGCTGGTCGAGCATTACAGCAGCGAGGAAGCGATTATATCCTGGCAGATCGATAATGAATTTGGCCATGAAGGCAGTGATATGTGCTACTGTGACCAGTGTCACAGCAAGTTCCAGCAGTACCTGGCAGAAAAATATTCATCTGTCGAGGCTTTGAATGAGGAATGGGGCACGATTTTCTGGGGGCAGACGTACAATGACTTCTCGGAAATTCCTGCGCCGAAGCCGACTGTGACGACGCACAATCCAAGTCTGAAATTGGAATGGGCTCGTTTTCGTTCGTTTTCAGTGAACAGTTTTACTCATGAAATGACAGAAATCGTCCGGGAAGCTAAAGGCAGTCACCAGGACGTCACCACGAACGTTTCTGGTGGATTTTTCGATAAATGGTTCGACCATGCGGAAAATGTGAAGCCGATGGACTATGTCTCTTATGACAACTACCCGGTCTGGGGTGGCTTGGAAAAACCGGTCCCGCCGGAAGCGATTGCGATGACACACGACTTTAACCGCGGCCTCAAGAATCAGAACTACTGGATTGTAGAAGAACTGATGGGCGCGCAGGGGCATGATGTTATTGGTTATCTCCCGAGACCGAACCAGGCGAAGATGTGGTCGTACCAGGCGTTTGCTCATGGCTGTAACAACCTGCTGTATTTCCGCTGGCGCGGCATGACCAAAGGCGCGGAGCAATTCTGTTACGGGGTAGTGGATCATGATAATGTGTACGGCCGGAAATATAAAGAGGTCCAGTCGTTATTTACGGATATTCAGCAGTATGAACGTGTACTGGAATCCCGAATTGAATCTGAAGCAGCGGTTTTATATGATTATGATAATATCTGGTCGTGGCGCTCACAGATTCAAAGTAAAGATTTTGATTTTAACGAAGAGTTGTTGCGAATGTACCGCCCGTTTTATAAGCGGAATATTCCAATTGATGTAATCCCTGCCGATCGGGATTTTTCGCAGTATAAAGTAGTCATGGTACCTGTTATGCAGATGATGGACGAATCGCTGGCAGAGCGTCTTCGGTCGTTTGCTGCTGGCGGAGGCACCGTCCTGTTCTCTTTCCGGACTGGATTAAAGGGCAAAGACAACAACCTGAGACTTGGCGAAGTGCTCCCAGGATTGGTGCGCGACCTGACTGGTGTACGAGTGGAAGAAATCGAATCGCTGACGAAAGAGCATGCCGTGGAGCTGAAAGGTGAAAGTGAGTTTGCTCAGACGAGTGGCGCGGTGTCTGTGTGGAGAGATCTGCTTGTGGCTGAAACAGCGGAGGTTCTTTACCATTATCAGGACCAATTCTATGAAGACTATGCGGCAGTAACGAAGAATGAAGTGGGTAAAGGAAGCGTCTATTATATCGGCGGTGGATTAAATGAAGCTCCTCTTGATCAGATGGCAGAGCAGATTCTGGAAGAACGGCATATTGAGTATATCGATTCTCCTGAGGATGTAGAGGTCTATCGACGGGAAGTGGATGGTACTAGCTATCTATTTGTTATGAACCACAGTCCCTATGTGAAAAGCTTCGATGGCAGGCAGCTGGAACCTTACGCAAGCGAAATAATAAAAAGATAAGGAATTAATTTCCACCTCAGGTCATCCAGATTCTGGATGACCTGAGGTGGGATAAAATGTAAGGAAAGCACCAGCGCTAATGTTGCGCTGGTGCTTTTCTATAGAAATGATTATGGAATTAATGTGGCGTCGAACGCAGCGGTTACAGCCTGAAATTCGGAAGAACTGCTGCCGTATAAATCTACTGCTACGGTTTCGACCGCATTACGTAAATCTTCAAATGTAGAATCGGCTGTTAATAGGTCAACGTTAGCATAATAGAAAAGATCAAATACTTTCTCTTCTCCAATACCTTGTACGCTTACTCCATTATGACTTCCACCTGCTGCAAGAAGGTAAGCAGCTTTATTAATGATGCTGGAATTGAAATGGACACCGCCATTGTCATAAGAAAGGTTCTGGTAATCATTGTAGTCATCTGGATACACGAGAGTAGATGAGAATTGAATGGATGACGGGTCCGACATGCTGCGGAAGACTTCTCCGGATTGCTCTCCGATTGTCCAGTTAAAGGATCCATTGTTTACATTCTTTTCAATAGCTACCCCAAAGATATCCGAGATTGATTCGTTTAATGCTCCCGATTCACCGCTGTATACGAGGTCTGACTCACTGGAAGTAATGGCGTGAGTAAACTCGTGTCCTGCCACATCATAAGCCCCTGCTAATGGATCTCCATAAATGAGCATGGCGCCGTCGTTAACACTTGCAGCATTGAACCAGTTTTCCGGATCATTGGTTGAGCTTGAATCCCACGCATGTACGACTGATTTCACCTGTTGACCGTTATTATCAAAGCTATTACGGTTATATTCATTTAAGTAGTACTCATAAACAGAGGTTGCTAAGTAGTGAGCACTGACACCCTCATCGTCAGAAAACGTAGTAGATGTACTGGATAATAGTTCACCTGGGTAAAGTCGGTATTCACGATTTAAATCAGCATACTGTGCATCATAAGTCAGGATCCCCTGGCCTCTTGTATAATCAGCTAATTCATAAGTACCATCAGACATTTCGCTTGCTGTAAACGTACGTGAGTTTCCGTTTTTATCAACACCGGATCCTGTAACTGGACCGACTACTGTCGAGCTGGATCCTGGTTTGCCCCCGCCGTTTCCATTACCACCATTGCCGCCTTTCGCATATTGAATGGTTTCATCAGACAGAGCTTTGTCCATTTCTTTCACGGCATGTAAAAGGGTCTCTCCTTTTTTCGTATCAAGAATGACAAACCCTTCGGCAAAAGTAGGAGCAGCTACAGAGAAATCTACTTTCCACCCAAAGGAAGCTTTATCCTTCTCATTTACATAGACGACCTTGTCCACCGTTGTGTCTGTAAGCAGCTCAACATCAGAACCATATGTATCGGACACATAGCTTGCGGCCTCTTCCTTAGAAATTTTCTGCTTTTCCTTTAAGCCTTTTTTACCGTTTAAATTTTTGGCTACATCTCCAAGCGCATTTTTGATAACCCCTTGATCCAGCTGGCTGACCAGTACTTTTCCGAAGATGTCGTATCCTTTATATGTCTGCTGAAGCTTTACTAGATCCTGCCCATTATAATCTTTCGCTTCTTCTACTACGCGATAGTCTACGTAACTTTCATTGTTTTTCTGAGAGTTTGACAGCTTACTGTCAATTTGTCCTTTTACGGCTGCTTTAACAATATCCGACGCTTTAGATTCAGATGGAGCTGTCAGGTTGCCCATGGATTGTTTACTCTCCTGGATTTTAGCCTGAACGCTTGCGGTTGCTTCAACATTGACGGCTCCTAAACCTGAACCAGCCAGCAGCCCCACGGATAGGGCCATTGCGGAAAAAACTTTTCTTTTCTTTTTCATAAAAAACCTCCTGATTGAATATTTTGAATATTTAACATTTTCTATCATATCAGAAAGGTATACCCAGGTCTTTGGGTAAATGGACACTTTTGGAAGCGATATCCATTTTTTCTATAAAATAATTCAAATGACATGCTTCTTACTTCCTGTATGGTCTAGCACACGGTGATCAACCTCTATAGCAAGCCATGATGTGCGCAGTGAGTATATCAATTTATGGAAAATTCCTTTATACTTTTTACTAGAAATAATGATCTGAAAATGACATATTTTCATAGAAAGGGGAAGGTTTTGTGGAAGAATGGATTCAGCTGCTCAAGCAAGTTGTCCCGTCTAAACATGTTTTGACCGACCTGTCAGACCGCTATAGTTATAGTTTTGATGCTTCTTTTGGAGAGCATCTTCCAGAAGCTGTCGTCCAGGCAAAAAGCAATGAGGAAGTTATGGAAGTACTTAAGATAGCCAATGAATATCGCATACCGGTTTATCCCAGGGGGCAGGGGACTTGCCTAAGCGGAGGTCCGCTTCCTGTACATGGGGGCATGGTGCTGGATATGTCCCAGTGGCCCGAGCGAATTGTGATGAGTCCTGATGATTTAACAGTAACGGTATCCCCGAGTGTACTAACCGGAAATATTAATAAAGAAGCTGAAAAGCACGGGCTTATGTATGCGCCTGATCCAAGCAGTGCCCATGTGGCTACCATCGGAGGGAATCTCGCGGAAAATTCAGGCGGTCCGCGCGGGTTGAAGTATGGGGTAACGAAGGATCATGTCATTGGTTTAAAAGTAATTACACCGGAAGGAGAGCTGATTCGAACGGGTGGCAATACGATTAAAAATGTAACCGGTTACGATCTGACGAAGCTGATTGTCGGTTCAGAGGGGACGCTTGGAGTGATTACAGAAGCGACCCTGAAGTTACTGCCTAAACCTCCCGCTGTCCAAACGTTAATGGTCTCTTTTGACGAAGTGAGAAAAGCAGCTGAGGCCATTTCCAGAACCTTAACGTCGGGTATTCTTCCTTCCAAAATGGAGTTCATGGATCAGGCCTGTATTGAAGCCGTGGAAAACTTCCAGCCAGCGGGACTGCCTGTGGACGCGGCAGCCATTGTCATTATTGAACTTGATGGACACCCGGAAACATTGAAAATTGAACGCCAATTAATAGAAGAAATCATGGAGAATATCGGAGCTCGGGAAACAGTCGTACCCGAAACTAGCGAAGAAGCTGAAAAAATCTGGCATGCCAGAAAACAAGTTTCACCAGCGATTGCTAAAATTAAACCGACGAAAGTGTCAGAGGACGCCACCGTGCCACGTAGTAAAATTCCAGATTTAATCGACCGCCTGCAGGTGATTAAAGAAAAATACGACGTAGAAGTCGTCGTTTTCGGTCATGCAGGAGACGGAAACCTGCATCCTAACATCTTGTGTGATAAAAGGGATCAGGAGGAAATGAAAAGGGCGGAGCTTGCGGTGGAAGAGTTGTTTGAAGCGGCTGTTGAGCTTGGCGGCACCCTTTCCGGTGAACACGGGATTGGCACGATGAAAGCCCCGTTTATGGAAATGGAAGTAGGCGAAATCGGAATCAATATGATGAAGCGCATTAAAGAAGCATGGGATCCCAATGGAATTATGAACCCGGGCAAAATTTTCGCAGAAAAAGGGCAGAAGCTGGTGCTTCGCAATGAGTGATCTGCAGACGTTAAGCCAGAAGCTGAATTACGACAAAACGTTCGACTGTGTGCAGTGCGGTTACTGCTTACCGGCATGTCCAACCTATGAAACGATGGAAAGGGAAACCCATTCTCCGCGGGGCCGTATCAATCTTGTGAAAATGGTGGCGGAAGGGAAAGCAAGCGTAGAGGATCTGCAGGAGCCGATTGAGAAATGCCTCGGCTGTATGGCCTGCACGACTGTTTGTCCGACTAATGTTCAGTATGGTGAAATTCTGGAGGGAGCGATGGGGGTCATTGACGAATATGAGGTAAAATCTACCTCCCAGCGAGTGACCGAAGACTTCTTATACGATTCCTTTTTCCCGTCCTCAAAGTGGATGAACACCCTCGGTCACGCAACGTGGCTGTATCAAAAATCCGGGCTGCAAAAAGTGGCGCAGACTTTTCAGTTAACGAAAGTCGCTCCGCTGCATTTGGATCGATTTGAAAAAGTTCTTCCAGATTTGCCTTCGCCTAAGCGTAGGAAAGAACAGCGCGCCAAGCGGTATATTCGCAAACGTCCGGCCACCGCAAAAGTTGCTTTCTTTCCGGGCTGCATAATGGATAGTGTATTTTACGAATCGAATCAGAAAACAATTGAACTGTTACTGCGAAGCGGGGCAGAAGTGGTGCTGCCAGAAGCGCAGACGTGCTGTGGTGCGCTGCACGCTCACTCAGGGAAAATTGATACATCGATCGAACTTGCGAAGCAGAATATTGAAGCGTTTGAAGAGGAGAAGTTTGATTATATCGTCAATAATGCGGGAGGCTGTGGAGCCAGACTGATCGAATACCACCATCTCTTTGAAAAAGGAACACCGTGGCATGAGCGCGCGTTGGCGTTTGTGGCTAAAGTAAAAGATATTTCTGAAGTGCTGACCGGATTGGACGAGCTGGTATTCAAGCAGCCTCTGAACCGGACGATTACGTATCAGCCCTCCTGTCACATGACGAATGTTCAGGGCGTCACGGAAGCTCCTATTCAGCTGATTCGTAACATCCCAGGAATTGAGCTGAAAGAACTCGAGCGTCCGAATTTCTGCTGCGGCTCAGCAGGCATCTATAACATTGTGAACTATGAAGATTCCATGGATATTCTCGATGTTAAGATGAAAGATGTGTGCGAGATCAATCCGGATGGAATTGTAACGTCCAATCCAGGCTGTCTGCTTCAGATGAAGCTCGGTGTCGAACGTGAAGGCAGGAGCGACCAAATCGATTCGATTCATTTAGTCGATTTACTAATGGAAGCCGATCCTGAGCCTGCTTGGAAATAATATAATGGCAATGCGGAAATGCAAAAAACTACCACCTCAGGTCATCCAGATTCTGGATGACCTGAGGTGGTGTTTATTTCCTTATATTATTCGCAGCTGTCATCTGTGCAGGATGCTCCGTTTTGTCCAGAGAATGTTTCAAATGCAGGAGCCTGCTTCTCTTCTGAATAAGCTTTCTCCAGTGCCTGGGTAAATATTTCTTTCGGCTGGGCGCCGGATACAGCATATTTGCGGTTGATCACAAAGAAAGGCACGCCTTGCACTCCGACCTGGTGAGCTTCGGTTTCTTCCGTGCGAACGAGTTCCATATAATCGGTGCTTTCGAGTACCTGGCGTACTTCACTCTGGTCGAGTCCTGCTTCCTGAGCCAGTTCGATCAAGGTTTCATGATCACCAATATCTTTAGAATCGGTGAACACGGCACGGAAGAGGATCTCTGATGTTTCTTGATCCAATCCTTTTGTTTCAGCTAACTTTGCAATTCGGTGTGCATCCATCGTGTTCGTTGGAACCATGGTGTCGAAACGGAAATCAAGGCCAACCATGGATGCCTGCTCCTCCATATTCCTTGTCATTTCTTTCGCTTCCTCCAGGGACCGGCCATACTTAGCTGCCAGTTTTTCATGCATGGACTGTTTAGAGCTGCGCTCCGCATTAGGATCAAGCTCAAAGCTTTTATAAACAACTTCTGCTTTTTCTTCATTTGGGAAATTCTCTAAAGCCTGTTCCAACCGGCGTTTTCCAATATAACAGAACGGACAGACAAAGTCTGACCAGATTTCAATTTTCATATCTGTTTCACCTCTTCCATAGAATACATCTTTATTGTACGGCTCTCTAAGCGGGAAATCCATTATTCTGATTGAATGTGGACGTACATAGAGTGAAGGTGGGAGGTGAGTCCAATCGGAAAAACATTGATAAAAATCTCAACGATTTATTTTGTGATTGGTACCTTGATCGGTTACTACATGTCCATCGTGCACAATTATGATTTAACACCTGTTCATGTTCATATCAACTTATTAGGGTGGACGGCTTTAACGCTCGCTGGTATTTTATATCATTTATTTCCTCAGCTTGCTGCTTCAACGTTAGGAAAAGTTCACTTCTGGCTTCATAATATCGGCTTGCCGCTCATGATGGCTGGACTGTTTCTAATGATTGCTTTTCAGCTGGAGTCGCTGACCGCCGTTATTGCAGGTGGATCGACGCTTACAACGACGGGGATTTTGATTTTCGCACTGAATGTATGGATTAATCTTAAGGAAGAGGACGCAGTTTAAAACTGTGTCCTCTTTTCTTTATGAGTAGACTACTTTAATCCGTTGTAGTTTTCAGATAATTGTGATAACATAATCCAACAGTTTAACCCTGTAAATGAAGAAAGGAGTCGAATGCCATGAATACAGACAGAGCCATTTTACAAGAGGAGCTGCTTCAATTTTTGAAAGAGAATCAAGTGAGTACCAACGAGACGATTCTCACCAACCATAGTAAGGATGAGTCCTATCATGAAGGAAGTCTGCCTGATCTGGTGGTTTTTCCGGAAAGCGCGGAGGAGATCAGTAAAATAATTAAAGTAGCTGATGCGTCTGGTACCCCGGTTATTCCATTTGGATTGGGATCCAGCCTGGAAGGACATGTAATCGCTTACGATAAAGGGATCACGATTGATTTTTCCTCCATGAACAAGGTTACAGAAATACGGGATAAAGACTTCTTAGTAAAAGTGCAGCCTGGAGTAACCAGGTCCCAGTTAAACAAAGCCTTGAAAAAGCACGGTCTATTTTTCTCAGTAGATCCTGGAGCTGATGCTACGCTCGGGGGAATGGCCGCTACAAATGCGAGTGGGACAACTTCTGTGAAATATGGCGTCATGAAAGACCAGGTACAGGATCTAGAAATTGTTTTACCGAGTGGGGAAATTATCCACACGGGCAGCCTCGCAAGGAAATCGTCTTCTGGATATGACCTGACCAGTCTCTATGTAGGTTCTGAAGGGACGCTCGGCTGTATAACAGAGTTAACATTAAAGGTTTATGGTATTCCGGAACATGTTATGGCGGCGAGAGCCTCGTTCCCAACCATAGATCACGCGGTAGAGGCTGTGATTTCGATGCTGCAGGCAGGCGTTCCGGTAGCCCGTGTAGAGCTGCTGGATGAAGCCTCGATTCGAAGAGTAAATCAGTTTAATGGGACGGATTACATAGAAAAAGCAACACTGTTTCTAGAATTTCACGGCAATGAAGCAGGACTTCAGGAGGACGTCGCTTTTATGGAAGAAATCGTGAAGACTCATGAGTGTGAAGTGATTCATTTTGAAAAAGATAATGCGGCCCGCATGAAGCTGTGGGAAGCTCGTCACAATTTAGCCTATGCCTACATTCATGGCAGTCCCGGTAAAAAGATGATGGTAACAGACGTCTGCGTGCCGATCTCGGAACTTGCGGGGGCGATTCGACATGGGCGAGAAAAAATTGCTGAGCTGAACCTTGAGTCGGGGATTCTGGGCCATGTTGGGGACGGGAACTACCACGCGCTCCTTATGATCGATATGGAAAGTGAAGAGGAGCTTAAAAAGGCTGAGAAATTCAATGAAGAAATTGTAGAATATGCACTTGCTCGTGGAGGAACCTGCACCGGAGAGCATGGAGTCGGCAAAGGAAAAATGAAGTATCAGAAGCGGGAACATGGAAAAGCCCTGCCTGTGATGGAGGCAGTGAAGGCAGCCATTGACCCTAAAGGAATCATGAATCCTGGTAAACTTGTTCAAACAGAGAGGAGCAGCGGTTAATGAAGGTGATCGAATCCATCAGTCGAATTGCTGGAAAATATTTCGCTCTGTGGGTCATAGCAGCAGCTCTCATAGCTTTCTTTCTACCAGATGCATTTCTCGGTCTAGGAGCCTATATTACCATTCTGCTCGGAGTCGTCATGTTTGGGATGGGGCTTACCTTGAAGCCCGTAGACTTTAAACTGGTAGTCAAAAAACCGCTTCCTGTGGTGGCCGGAGTAGCGGCTCAATATTTACTTATGCCTCTGATCGCTTTTGGTATCGCTTATCTGCTTAATTTGCCAGCAGAACTTGCGGCTGGTCTGGTCCTGCTTGGATCCGTACCAGGGGGCACAGCTTCCAATGTGATGGTTTATCTTGCTAAGGGTAATCTGGCGCTGTCTGTAGCGATGACCTCCTTTTCTACTTTGCTCGCTCCGATTCTGACGCCGGTTATTTTACTAATGCTTGCGGGACAGTGGCTTCCGGTGGATCCCGTTTCGATGTTTCTATCGATTGTCCAGGTCATTATTGTACCGATCACGCTTGGGGTCCTGATCAGAAAGCTATTTCCGCAAACGGTGGATAAAAGTGCCACGGCGATCCCGCTCATTTCAGTCCTGGCAATTATTATTATCGTCTGCGCTGTTGTGGCTGCGAATGTGGAGAGCATTACGAGCTCCGGCCTGCAAATCTTTACAGCTGTAGCTCTACACAATCTGTTAGGTCTTTTGCTTGGTTATGGAGCTGCGATGATGATGAAGCTGGATGAAAGTAAACGGCGTGCGATTTCCATTGAGGTAGGTATGCAGAACTCAGGTCTGGGGGTAGCACTTGCAACGGCACACTTCGGCCCTCTCGCTGCCTTGCCGAATGTGGTCGCGGCGGTATGGCATAATATATCAGGACCAATTCTGGCTACTTTCTGGTCCAAGAAACCGGTGAAGGAAGAGGAAGAGTTGGAGTCGGAGTCGGAGAAAGAAGAGGTGGAGAGTAGAGTTCAAAGGACAGGAAATTGAATATCTTTTTTATCTAAGCCTTTGGCAAACTTCCATGTTGATATTAAGGAAAAGCTCCCTATTCTGGAAGACTCAGTTTCGAGATAAATGGGTCCGTTACTAAAATGGGGAGAAGGGTTGGTGGGGAAATAATTCGCTTTCCTGTGGGGGAACTGGTGAGCCTCCTCCGTCGTTTCACTCCCTGCGGGGTCTCATCTAGATCCTTCTCCCACGGGAGTCTCATCATTTCCCCACCAACCCCACTCTATTATGAGGAACGGACCCTTCATTAGTAGAGTAAGCGTTGGAGTTGATCCTTTCTAAATTCAGTAGTATCAGGCTTTTTCTAACATTACCTAGAGAAAACGGGGACTCATGGCATGATTTCTATATTTCCTATCCAAGTGATTTTTGCCAATGTTTCGAGCCTCTCATTTCAGCAAGGTCCGGAGGGGGACGGTGAAGACTCCTGTGGGAAGAACATGATCGGTAAGATCCCGGAAGGCGAAGCCTGAGGAAGCTTACCACATGCCCACGGAAAGCGAAATCGTCCCCCGGAGGACCTTCACGGCAAACCAATATCTCGAAACTGAGTCTTCAATTAACCGGCCCTATTGCGTAATAAGCTTTTTGCGAAAAAACAATAATAAACTATAACAAAAGAGCTTCCCTACTAGTAGGGAAGCTCTTTCTAAGGAAATTAAGATTTCTCATATTTAATAGTCATCATAATCCCCTGATCGTAGTTTCCGAAGTTAGGACCGAATAAATTCATGCCGCCTTTGTTTACGGCTTCCTCCTTGATGCCAAGCTTAAAAGCTACATATGGATAATCATGGAGCTTGAGATCGTCAATGGAAAGGTCAGAGACTTTTTCATTATCAATGTAACAGCCGTCCTCTTTAACTCTCCATTGTTTCAGCAGTCCGTATTGGGTTAAGCTGGTCCGCCACCATTCAGGTGTATGAATGCCGCGCTCGCCTCCAAAATCTCCCGGCGATGTCCATGTCCCGGCTTCCTTATGATTGACCCAGGCGGTGATATCCGAAGGCCAATCCAGTTTATAGTTCGGTGCTTCAGAGCATACTTCTGCACTGAAAATAATTTCTTTTATGCTCCAATCGTAAGGAGTGCGGTTAGGGAAACGGTATTCCACGTACCCATCTCTGAAATAAAGCAGCTGTGCAAGCTTCCGGTCCGTTTCGTAAAAAGAGCGCGGATCATCCTGGTGTCCAATATACTCATCTGTACCTACCAGACCGCAGTTAGGAACAGCGTAACAATCCAGGTAATCTCCAATATTCATCTCCAGCGTAAGTTCCTGTTCATTCGATTGCTCTTCTTTATTAAATAGGTCCATAATAATCCGGTCATAGTTGATGGCACTTACTTTTTGGGTTCCTCTTCCCGGAACCAGTTCCGTCACAATTAATTCGACTTCTTCCAGTTTATTAATATGAGAGGCGGTCGTAGAAAAAGGGAGTTCCAGCTTTTCTGCTAATTCATTTACGTTATGCGGCTTTTCACTTAATAGATTTAAGATATTAATTCTAGTAGGATTCGATAAAACTTTGCTGATCGGCAGCATATTTTCAAAGCTAAGGGACAGTTTTTTCAATGCTTCGGCCTCCGTGTCTAAATAGAATCTTTTCCATAGTATAACAAATTTAATAAAGGAGAAGGATACGAATCGTATTCCTTCTCCTTCCCATTTAGCTTTGAGGGGAAGCCTCAGCTTCCTGTTTTCTAAGATTAATTTTTTCCACCGTTTCTTTATACTCTGTTTCCGTATAAGAGTAGAAGTACATGATGATAAAACGGACGATTGAGCCTAGAGCAGGCAATAAAGCAATGACGAAAAACAGCATGTCGAGCGTAAATTCACTCTGCGCCTGATTGGACTGATAGTTGATGGCTGTCAGAATTAATCCGGTAGCTCCTCCGGAAACGGCTACAGACAATTTGCCGGTAAAGGTTTGCCCGGAGAAAATGACCGCTTCGTTTCGTTTTCCAGTCTTGAGCTCGGTATATTCAATCGTTTCTGCAAGCATCCCTGAGATTAAAGGACCAGTGGTGGTATAAAGCAGCATCGTAATTCCGATAAAGATAAAGGATACTACCACACTGGAATAACCAAGGCTGAACCAGACGATTCGAATCAAAACATCCGCCGCAACGATCACCATAAGCATATGCTTTTTCTTATATTTATGGGCAAGCTTTGGAATAATAAAGAATCCGATACAGCTGGCAAAGCTGATAATTCCGAAAATCGTCATTAAGGAAGCGTTTCCAAGATTGTACGTAAAAAAGTAAATGTTCAAAGCCTGGGTAATATTCATAAACACATTACAGAAGAAGACGACCAGCACCGCAAACATCGGTTTATTGGCTCTAATAGCCCGAACTCCGTCTGAAAACTTCACCTTAGCCTTAGGCGGTTTTACTCGTTCTTTCGTGTTTCGGAAGCCATTTAACATAATCGGCAGAGCAATCGCCATCAATACAATGGTGGCAAGCAGGTAGCCTTGTCCCATGTCACCCCCGCCCAGCCATTCGGTCAGCGGAATGAAAATCGTAGGAGACAAAGCAATCCCTGTAAACACTCCCATATTGGCAAACGTGATCAATTTTGTTCGTTGTTGGGCGTCCTGACTCATAACGGAGGACAGGGACCAGAACGGAACGTCAGAAGCGGTATAAACCATGCCCCAGATGATGTAAGTAGCACCGGCATAAATGACTTTGGTGGTCATGCTTAAGCCATCCAGCGGAATAAAACAGGCAATAGTAGATAGAACGATTAAAAACGGCATGTATTTCAGATAAGGGCGGAACTTCCCGTGCTTAGAATGAAGGGTGTCCATAATGGAAGCCATTAAAGGATCATTGATCGCATCCCACGTTCGTGCAATCAGGAAGATCAGACTGGCGGCTGCCGCTGATATTCCTAAAATATCGGTGTAAAAAAAGAGTACATACGAACCTAATAGACCAAAGCTGATACACTGGGCAAATCCGTAACCGAAATAGGAAGCAATCTCTTTTTTCCGGATATCTTCCTTATACGTTCCCTCTGTCTGCGAATGCTGTTTAGCTGTTTCCACACTTCTCTCCTCCTTCATGTTATTCAAAAATAAACCCATCGGACTGAACGGAAGATAAAATGGAGCGGATTTCCCGCTGATCAAATTTATCGTTATGCTCGTGGTTCAGTAACCCATTAACTTCCTGCTCCACGTCTGTCAACTGTGTATAGCAGAACCCCTGAAATGAATCGGTTTCCATAACCGCTTTCATCAGTTTCTCAAATCTTGCTAACGCTTCCTTTTCCGTTTGAGGTCGTGCGCCGTATCCCCACGTATTGGCGTCTTCCTGAGGACTAAAGGCAATGCCTCCAAACTCGCTCATAATAATAGGCTGTCCCGTGTATCGATAACCGCTGGCAAAGTTCTGCTTTTTACTGGTCTTAGAAGGGCTTTCATCTACATAGGAAGCTTTATCTTTATAAGTTGCCGCTATATCTTCCGCAGAAGAGTTATAGTCGTGAATCGTTAGGATATCCGTAGCGGTATGTTCCCAACCGTCATTGCCAACGATCAGACGGGTTGGATCCTGAGCTTTAGTCTGATAATAGAGAGCGTTTACAAAATTCTGCTGATCGCTGCGGTGATAAATTTCGTTCACGCCCCACGATTCGTTCATAAGTGTATAGACAATGACAGAGGGGTGGTTATAGTGTTTCGTTACCATTTCCCGTGTTTCGTTCTGCATGGCCTGCATGGATGAATCGGAAAACTTAAATATACTTGGCATTTCAGCCCACATGACAAGCCCCAGCTGATCGCAAAGCGTCATATATCTGCGGTCGGCAATTGTCTGATGACGCCTGACCCCGTTGAATCCCATTGCTTTTACTTTCGTTAAATCCGAATGCATCTGCTCGTAGCTGGCCGTCATTAATGAATCTTCATAATAGCCTTGATCGAGAATTAACTTTTGATAAAAGAATTCCTGGTTCAGCAGGATTTTGTCATCTTTCACTTCCATGCTCCGCATGCCGAAATAGCTTTCCGCCTGATCCACGATCTCGTCGTCGACTTTTAAAGAAAAGTAAATATCATACAATTGTGGCTGGTCCGGCGTCCAATAGTAAACTCGAAAATCAGCCTGGTCGGACTCGGCATCTATTTGGAAATCCACTTTTGTTTGATTGGGTTTAATCCAGGCTCCTGATGAATGGATCCATTCATCTTTGAAATAAACGTGTGCTTCCAAATAAGCCTTCGACTGATGAATCGGAAGTTCAGCTTCCACTTGCAGATTGGAATGGGCCAAATCAGGTGTCATCTTCACACCTTTTATATGCAGGGACGATACTTCTTCGAGCCATACCGGCTGCCAAATACCCGTTGTCCGTGTGTACCAGCATAGGAAGTTATCTGATTTCCAGGACTGCTTCCCAAGGGGCTGTTCCACTCCATTATGGTCTTCCGCCCGGACGGTGATCACATTGTTTCCATCCTGTACAACAGAGCCAATTGAAAAGCTGAAGGGCGTATGACCACCTGCATGATCTCCGACAAACTGGCCGTTCACCCATACTTTTGTATAGTAATCTACAGCTTCAAAATGCAGGAGAAGCTCAAAGCCATCTCTTTTTCCCCAGTGAAAATGGAGTTTATACCAGACTACATCGTGCGGTTCCTGTGAATCGATACCAGAATTTTTACTTTGATACGCGTAAGGAACGTGAATCTGCTGGGGGAGGCTTTCCTCCGATTGAGCCCAGCCTTCCTGTTCGCCTTTGTTTTCATCATCCCATGCGAATTGCCAGGTTCCGCTCAAGTCGTACCAATGATTTCTTTTAAATTGAGGTCGAGGGTACTCGACACTGTTGCTCGACTTCTTCTCAAGGCGAGAAATAGAACTCACCACCATTACAACCTCTCCCGTTCTGTATTTAAGTAAGGGCTTTCATAAGTTGTTTTTATTATTACATATATAGTTGTTTTATTACAAGTATTTTAGTAATAAAAATGATTAGATAATTTTTGGATGGCTTTATGAAGGGGTCTCGTTGACTGTAGATGCAGATGGAGAAGTAGAGAGGGGGCTGACCTTGACCAGGTCATAAAGTAAAACATAAAGAAATCTTAACTAATCACAAAAAAGAAGAGCTGAATTTTTATCAGCTCTTCTAATGAGATCTAAAGGTCTAACTCTATTTTAGAAAGAAATAACAATAGAGGATCAGGTATGGAGATTATAGGCTGTTTCCAACATTGACGATTTGGGTTAGAAATTCTAATACAAAGGTACGGACAATTAAATAAGACACAATCATGGATACAGCAGATGTTCCGATGCTCCAGTAGAATGAGCGGGTGGATGCTGTTCGGTGCAGCCCATGATGATAGATAAAAAGGGCAGGAAGGATCGAGATGGTAAAGAATAAAGATAATCCAGCCGTGAATAAGGTAAGTGTGGTATAGCCTGCCAGCCCGAATACGATAGCGAGCAAGTTAAGACAAGAGAAAGGAAGTACTACACTTCCATACTGGGCTATGAGCCTCTTAAAGGACATGCCTTTACCCATCAACAGATTCGCCGTGTACATACAGACTACGGCTGAGCCGACGAATAAGAGAACGAAAAAGAAAATGGATGAGGTAAAATTAATAAAAGGAAGAGCCTGTTGGCTGCCTTGTTCAGAAAATAGGGTTGAGAGCCCGCCAAGCATTGCGGTGTAAATTTTGTTAGCGAGAAAATAGAAACTTAACGCAAAGGTTGCCATGTAAATTCCAACCGATAGCATTCCATAGTAAAAGTGATTATGATCGGATGCTAAAGCCTGCGAGGGGTTTTTAATTATCCGTTGAAAATAGTCCGTGTAGCCACTGAGCCGTTTCGGTTCATTCGCGTTTCTGGAAACGCGGGTTAATAGGGCGCTTTCTGCGGGGGCGTATGATTCAGCAACAGGAATAACCTCATAAATCGCATCATCATACGTTTCCGACTCTCGAAAAGAGCTTCCACAGACCGAGCAGAAGTTCCCGGCTGCTTGTTCACAATGACAGGAGGGGCATAACATAGTATCGCATCCTTTCTTAAGATGAGGACGTGCCTTTTCTATATGTGTATCGTTCATTTCCAAAAACATGACACGTAATCAACGATCCAGACGATTAGTAAAGGGAGGGGGGATTATATGATAGAGGTTCAGAAGCTTAAAGAACGCAGTATTCGCAACATGGGAAACGTACAGGCGGAAGTGAGAAAGCGTGCTCTGGAGTTCATTGAACTAGCTTATAAAAAAAGCATTCCGGTTCAAATATCTTCAGGGTATCGGTCGATGGAGGAGCAGGCCAGGCTTTACGGGCAGGGGCGTCCTAATTATGTCTGGCAGGGGAAGAAATACGGAAGTACGGGGAACATTGTAACGAAAGCTCAGCCCGGGCAGAGCAATCATAATAAAGGCTGGGCGATTGATTACTTCATTGTTTCAGAGGATGGTACAAAAGCATTGTGGAAGGTAGATGAAAAGTGGAGGCAGGCAGCGTCCATTGCTAAAAGCCTAGGATTTTCCTGGGGCGGAGATTGGAAGTCCTTCCCTGACTATCCGCATTTGGAACTCGTGCCGGGGACTGCTCCAATTACAGGGAGCGTATTGAGAAGAGGGATGAGCAGTCCTTCCGTGAAAGAGGTACAACGTGTACTAATGGCACGGGGATATCAATTGGGGAGTACAGGTGCTGATGGACATTTTGGGCCACGAACAGAATCCGCGGTAAGGGAGTTTCAGAGAGACTGGCTGTTTCGTGTTGATGGCGTAGTGGGGAGTGAGACGTCGCGTGCTTTAGAGACAAGTGGCTATCCGGGTTTTCCATTGAAAAGAGGGAGATCAGGGAAGTATGTCAGACAAATTCAAAGAGTGCTCGGTATAGACGTGGATGGAAGTTACGGAAGACAGACTGAATCTTCCGTCCGCAAATTTCAAACGAAGCACAAACTTCAAATGGACGGCATAACAGGCCCCGCAACCTGGCGAAAACTATTTCCATAACCATCCACCTCAGGTCATCCAGAATTTGGATGACCTGAGGTGGAATTTTTATCCTCTTTTTTTCGTTCATTGTTTTATTGGGAGGTTTACAAAAATTTAATCTTTTCCTATGTAGGGCCTGACGAGTTCCCTGTTCCCACTACTGAACGGTTAGTATCTTCATAGGCGATTTCCTTCTAACCGGTTGACATTAATGGATATATTTAGAATAATATCACTTATAATATTCAGTTTATTCAAACTTTTCAAATTAAGGATGGGGGGTCTTTTTTTAGGTCAATTATGAAACCGCATACATAGTAAAGGAGGAACCGATGTGTTGATCCCAATTATATTAGCTCTAATTACGATTCTATCTGTGGTGATGGCTTTAAAAAAGAAGCGGCCTATCTTATTTGCCTTACCGATTGCTTCCATTTTTGTCATCGCAGTTGTGAAGATTATGATGGTGCCTCTCCCGTTTTGGGAAACGGTGCAGTTTATTTTTAATTTAAGAGGCTGAGACAAAGAAACGTGAAAGGAGGTGAAATCACTTGAGAAAAATGGATCCGGATAAAGCAAAGTCTTACGTACGTTTACGAACGATATTGGTTATTATTTATTTATTGATTGGAGTGACCGTTTCCTATGGAGTCGTTCTCTTTACCCAGCAGCTTTCGTCCTTTAGCGTAATGGGGATTCCACTCCCTTACTACATGGGAGCTCAGGGAGCAGTAGTCACATTCATTGCTCTGTTATTTGTGAATGCCATTGTAAGTGACGCTGTCGATCGGAAATACGGCATCAATCCTAAGCATGTGAGCAGCCAGGACGAAGACCAGGCAGCGAATCAATAGGGAAGGGGGAGAAGGATGAACGAACAATTTGTAGTATCTCTAATATTAATTTTAGCAACGTTTGGACTATATATAGGAATTGCCGTATTTAATATGGCACGGGCCACCTCGGACTTTTACGTAGCAGGACGCGGTGTCCCACCCGTGTTTAACGGAATGGCGATTGGCGCCGATTGGATGAGTGCAGCTTCATTCATTGGAATGGCGGGTACGGTAATGGTGCTCGGTTATGATGGTCTGGCATACATAATGGGGTGGACAGGCGGGTATCTGCTGTTAACCTTCCTATTGGCACCTCAGTTGAGAAAATTTGGACGCTATACGGTGCCAGAATTCATTGGGGATCGTTATAAAAGTAATGCGGCCCGGCTGATTGCCGCTGTCGCAACAATTATTATCAGCTTCACCTATTCGGTGGGTCAGCTTTCCGGGTCAGGTGTAGTCATTGGGCGGCTGCTTGAAGTCAACACGGTAATCGGAACACTGATTGGTGTGGTTCTCATTGCTTTTTATTCAGCTTTAGGTGGAATGAAAGGGATCACATGGACGCAGGTCGCACAGTACATAGTGTTGATTATCGCTTACTTAATCCCGGTTATTTTTATGTCGATGCAACTCACGCAGAACCCAATTCCGTGGCTTTCGTACGGGGATGTTATTTCGGAAATGAGGGTGCTGGATCAGGAGCTCGGTATTTCTGAGTATGTGGTTCCTTTTACAGAAGCGACGAAGTGGCAGTTTATGGCTCTCATGTTTACGCTGATGGCCGGTACAGCTGGTCTGCCTCACGTCATTGTGAGGTTTTACACGGTGGCTACCATGAAAGCGGCTCGCTGGAGCGGAGCTTGGGCGCTATTATTTATAGGATTGCTTTACTTGTCTGCTCCTGCTTACGCTGCCTTTTCCCGGTTTATATTAATGACCGAAGTGGCCGGATCTTCTCTCAATAATCTGCCCGGCTGGACGGAAGCCTGGGTGGACACTGGACGGCTTTCGCTTGCGGATGGCAACAGTGATGGAGTTCTGCAGTGGTCCGAGCTTGTCATTAGTAACGACATTGTCGTCATGGCGACACCGGAAATTGCAGACCTGGGAATCTTCGTTATTGGTCTTATGGCGGCAGGTGCTATGGCAGCTGCTCTATCCACCGCGGGTGGTCTGATGATCGCCATTTCAGCCGCTTTGTCCCACGATATTTATTATCGTTCTATTAATCCAAAAGCGACCGAGCAGAAGCGGCTTGCTGTCGGTCGGATCTCTATTGTCGCCGCTACAATAGTGGCAGGTCTAGTGGCACTGAATCCGCCAGGAGCGATTACCCAAATTGTAGCATGGGCCTTTGCACTTGCCTCCGGTTCATTTTTCCCGGCACTTATACTCGGGGTATGGTGGAAGAGGGCCAATGGACCAGGTGTGGTAGCGGGCATGCTCGTAGGGCTGTCGGTCACGCTGGGTTACATTTTCGCTGCCAAATATGGTGGTTTCACGATTCTCGGAATTATTGATACTGGAGCTGGAGTGTTTGGTGCCTCGGCTGCTCTGATCACAAACATCGTAGTCTCGCTCCTGACGCCTCCACCATCGCAGAAATTGCAGGAGGAAGTTCAGGATATGCATTACCCAGAGCAAATCCAATATAAAGACGGAGAAGCCTGGATCAAAGACGCCAAATAGCATAACGGGAGAAGGAAGAAAGTTACCACCTCAGGTCATCCAGATTCTGGATGACCTGAGGTGGATTTATTTTCCATGTAGGGGTGAGGGCGTTGTGATTAAGGATCTGTGCAGAATGCGATATAAAACTAAGGATTCATCATATTCAATGTACTTTCATCCATCTACATTCATCCATATTATTCCACCTCAAGTCCTCCATATATTAGGAAAGGGTGGGGGTGTAGCAGATGGTTTACATCCGCTTTCTGGAGATAGCGTTTCTCATTTTCTGGGTGGATGCTTTCGCTTGTTCCTTCTTTTTGATGCTGTAATTGACAAACAGAGAGTCGATCAGCGTCAAACCGGCGATTCTGGAAGCCAGCGCTTCGGAACGGAATTCTGTTTCTTGTGCAACCGTATAGAGGCTTAAGTCGACCGATTTGGTTAAGGGGGATTTAGCAAAGTTGGTAATGGCCATCACGCGTGCGCCGTTTGATTTGGCGACATCCACAATATCCAGGATATCTTTATTGGACCCTGTATGTGAAATCACGACCGCTAAATCACCTTCTCTCAGCTGTGAAGCCGACATTAACTGCAGGTGAGAGTCTGTATAAGCGTGGGTTTCCATACCTGTGCGTAAAAACTTATGATGAGCATCCATTGCAAGAATGCCGGAGCCGCCGCTGCCATAAAAGAAGACACGTTCAGCTGAAAGCAGATCATCCATAGCTTTTGCTAAGCTTTCATAATTCTGAATGTCGCGCGAGGCTTCCAGAGCTCGGATGTTAGCTTGAAATACTTTTTCTGTGATCTCAAGATCCGTATCGTTTTCTGTAATGGTTTCATGTATATCCTGAATAGGGTTTACGGTTTCTGAGGCGAGAGCAATTTTCATCGCCTGGTAGCCTTTGAACCCGAGTCTTTTACAAAATCTGAAAACGGTTGCATCTGCGACCATAAGATCATCTGCTACTTGATTAATCGTAGAATGGACAATTTGATCCCTGTTTTCTAAAATGTAATCGGCTATTAACTTTTCTTTTTCACTAAATTGACTATAGGATGAACGAATTCGATTGATTACGTGTTTGGTTGGGGCTTCTGCCATGAGTCTTCCTCCTGTCCTGCATCTTCTATTATTACCATTGTAAATGAAAAAAATTTCAAAATAAAGTTATGAAGTGTAAAATATTTTTCAGAAACCCCATTGTGTTAAAAAAATATTATTGTATAATCTTAATTATAGAAAAAAATTTTCAAAAAGAAAATTGTGCGTGATAGAGAAAGGGGTAAAACAATGAAGATTGGATTAATAGGTCTTGGAAAAATGGGTTACAACCTGGGGTTGAACCTGATGGATCATGGACATGAAGTAGTAGCGAACGATGTGAACGCCGATCAAATAAAAGAGATTGCCAATGCGGGAGCAGTTCCTGCCAACAGTTTGAAAGAGCTTGTTGAAAATCTGGAAGCACCTCGCACGGTCTGGGTCATGGTTCCAGCAGGAGAAATTACGCAGTCTGTCCTGGACGAGCTTTCTGGTTTACTTGAAGCAGGTGATCGTGTCATTGATGGAGGAAACTCGAATTATAAAGACAGCTTGCGACGCGCGGAACAGTTTAAAGAGAAGGACATGTTCTTCTTTGATGTAGGAACAAGCGGCGGAACAGAAGGAGCCCGTCACGGCGGCTGCTTTATGATCGGTGGAGACGAAGAGCAGTTTAAAGAAATTGAGCCTATTTTTGCAGATACATCTGTTGAGAACGGTTACCACTATGCTGGACGTGCCGCTAGTGGCCACTTCCTGAAAATGGTCCACAACGGTATTGAATATGGAATGATGCAATCCATTGCAGAAGGCTATGAGATCTTGGAAAAAAGTCCATTTGATTATGATTACGAAGCGGTATCCAAGGTGTGGAACAATGGGTCTGTCATCCGCTCCTGGTTAATCGAACTCATGGAGAGTGCCTTCTCGAAGGATGCGAAGCTTGAAGATATCCGCGGAGTGATGAACTCTTCCGGTGAAGGAAAATGGACACTGGAAACCGCCATTGAGTATGAAATGGCAGCGCCGGTTATCGCTATGTCCCTGATGACGCGCTATCGTTCGCAGGAAGATGATACCTTCTCAGGCAAAGTCGTTGCAGCACTCAGAAACGAATTCGGCGGCCACGCCGTCGTGAAAAAATAACCTATTTCTTCCACCTCAGGTCATCCAGATTATGGATGACCTGAGGTGGTTTTATTTTCCAAATTCACAAAGAAGGCGTATTCTTCAGGATTTTTGAAGTAGGAGAGGATGGTGGAAGTGGTAACGATAGAAGAAGGGTACGGCAGGAGAGATAGGTAGTGAGGGTAGCTGCTCCATTTGTACGTTTCCGGTTTTGAAGTGATTAAAGCCCGGCATGGATTTAAATGAATGTACCGGCTTACTTGAAGAAGGGCGTTTACATCGCCTTGAAGATCTGCTTTATAAGGACCTTGAAAAAGATGACCCACATAGTCATATTTCTTATTAAAATACATGGCATATTTGGAGTGGACGTCTTTCATGAAAGTACCAGGGGGATGGTTAATGGTTTCAACCAGCAGGTGGATGTGATTGGTCATGAGACAGTAAGCGTGGATTTTAAAAGGGTAACTCTGTTTAGCTTCTGTTAAGAACTGCAAGTAACGATAGCGATCACTCGGTTCATAAAAGATATCCGTTTTTCTGTTACCGCGCGCTGTAATGTGAAAACAAGCACGAGGATACCAGATTCGTTTAGGGTTTGGCATACTGATCTTCCTTTCAAATATATTTCCAATACTTTTTATTCGCTGTACATCCGAAATAATCCTTCTTCCATCAAATGTAAAAACCTGTCACCTCAGGTCATCCAGATTATGGGTGACCTGAGGTGACAGGTTTTGGTTAATCGTAAGGTTATGGAATCTGTGATTTTTCTGGTAAACTAATTAAATTGTAATCTAGTTTGTCGTAGCAGGAGGTTGAAAAATGACGATATTCTTCCAGGTTGTTCTTCCTGTCATTCTCGTATTTTTCGCAGGATACGCCTTGCAAAAAATATTACATTTAGAAATTAAATCGATATCTACTGTCACCCTATATATCATGCTTCCCTGCCTGGTATTCAAAACCTTTTATGAAGCAGAATTTAATCAGAGTTATTTAATGATGGTCATCTTTTCTGTTTTATTATTGTTCTCCATTTTGGCTCTGAACAAAATCGCTGCCAAGGTATTTAGATTTGATACGCCTACGGAAAGTGGATTGATACTTTCCACCGCGTTTATGAATGCGGGGAATTACGGAGCTCCTATTGTCCTGTTCGCTTTTGGTGATGCCGGCTTCGTGTATTCCGTGTCGTTTATGGTTCTCCAGCAGATCGTCATGAATTTCTTCGGGGTCTATTATGCGGCAAAAGGCGGGGCTGGCATTGGGATGGCTCTTAAAACCGTCCTGAAAATGCCTCCGACGCATGCTGTCTGGATTGCGCTGCTATTTAAGTATGCATCGATCCCGGTCTCGGATAATCTCATGTCCAGCATCCAGCTGGTGGGGGACGCGACGATCCCTTCCATTATGATTCTTCTTGGTATGCAGCTTGCGAACATAACCGTTAAAAATTTAGACTGGAGTAAAATTTCGTATGCGGCTGTGCTGAGGTTAGCAGGTTCTCCGCTGATCGCCTGGGCGTTAACAATCCTATTGCCTATGAACGACATGATGGCAAGCGTACTTATCGTTTCAGCAGCTATGCCCTCAGCAGCCACGACGACGATGTATGCTGTACAGTTTGACTCAAAACCCGAGCTCGTTTCAAGCATTACGTTAATCACAACACTGCTAAGTGTAGTTACCATTCCGATTACTCTCACAATATTAACGTAAAAAAAGTCCTGCCAGTTGCTGGCGGGACTTTTTGTTTATGTTTCTTCTTTATTCGCGTTCTTTCTGGATTTAGCGTACAAATATAAATTTGTAAAAACCAAGGCTACTGATATCACCGTCGCAAAAGAGGAAAGTTCCACCAGGTCGGTGAAAGTCCCAACGAGCAAATAGCCGACAAAGAACAGGGCAAACAATAGATAAGACACAGGTCTCTTCCTTTCTTCAAAAACGTCTCCTTCAGTATAACATTAGATAAACGTTTGTAGAAAAGAGCCAGAATAATCGAGGTGGTTTTAGAGATGAGGGTACATAAAAAAGCGATAGACCGTAAACTCATTCCCTTGTTCCATCGTATAAGATTGAATCGCAAGTGACGAATACGTCGTTCCATCGTCCATTTCAAAAGATAAATACATAACGTATTCTTTATTTTCCATCAGCGGCAAGGGGTAAGGGTTCACAATTTCGACAATCCACTCATAGGCAAGCTCTTCAAAAAAAGCATGCATGAAGGTAGTAGGGGTCCCATCCAGCCTGATGTGAACAAGAGGATATAAAGATCGTGGCGAATTCAAAAATAACGCCTCCGTAAGTATCATTTAACTATTCAATTGCCTAATTCGGTCAAACATAAACATAGGAATGTATTAGAAAGAAACTTCAAATTCATAAAGATTCAGAGAGAAAAATCAATTTTCGACCTCGATTTTTGTTAAAAATTAAAAAACTTTGCAAAAAAATGACACCAAAATCTAATTATCTCTCGATTATAAGTGTGAAATTAAAAATCGAAAGCGGGTGCCATCCATGATAAAGAATCATGATTTTGCAGATGTAGTGGAGGAATATAAACGATTAATCTATTACCATATTAGAAAACTGAATATTATCGACCGGAACGGTGACTTTTTCGCGGAGGGGCTTTATGCCTTGTGGCAGGCCCACGATACATATGACGAGGATGCGGGTACACTTAGTTCATATATCAATTGGAAGATTCATAATGCACTGATCGACAAAATAAGAAAAGATAATCGGACGGTAGAAGCTGAAGAACGGTTTCAGGATCATATAATCCATATGCAGCTCTATCAAGTGGAGGATGTCGTGCTGGATCCGTATCTATGGAAAAGTATTAGAGGGATGCTTACCGATAATCAGTGGAAATGGATCTATTACTCGATTATCCATGATTTTTCTGTTGATCAAATTGCTGCCAGGGAGGGAGTGACCAGAGACGCGGTTAAGAACTGGGGAAGGCATGCCAGGAAGAGACTGGAAAACAGTTCAATATTCAATAGAAAAGCCCTGGAGAAATACTCCAGGACCTAACGAGAGATTATTTTTCTATGGTAATATTGATTTTACTTAATCCTAATGCCTTCGCTGCTTTAATCATTTTAGCAGCTTCCTGCTCAGCATCCTGAATGTGTACGTCGTTTCTGGAGATACTCAATGCTGTCCCGCCAGACATCATTGTGGGTGTCTCTTCGGTTTCCTCCGTAATAGGAAGGACGATGTTCTCCTTCTCTTCACTGTCCTGCTGATTATGCATGCGGTTTACTCGTCCGCGTATTTTGCGGCCGTGATAGACCACACTAGCATAAGGGCAGCCAGTCTCAGCAGAGATTTCGCGATAGTTTTTATCCGTTTCACCGATTAATCGCTTTACTTCACTCAGGTCGTAATCATATTGTTTGCTTCTCTTCGCCATGTAAAAATCCCCTTTTTTCTAATCTACAAATATATTGTATACAAAATTATCGATATTTAATAGTGTGAAATATTAATTAATGTTTTTAATAGTAGATGGTATAGTAAACTATTAGTATAGAAAGGTACAAATGATAACAGGAAGTGTAATAATATGCTTAAAAATGCCATTTATCAACTATTTCCAATTATAATTATGATCATATTATTTATTTTTTCTTCTCAGCCTTATGAAGAACAAAATATTAAACCAGCGATGAATCAATGGATTCCAATTGAATGGCTGAGGCCTTTGGCAGAGCTTATTCACATAACTTACCACGGGCAAGAGGTAAGTGTGGAAGCTCAAGGGATTGATGGTGTTATTGAATTTTTTATCCGGAAGTCCGCTCATTTCGGCATGTTCTTTTTGCTTATGGTAACTTTATGGAACGCCATCCACCAAAGATGGCGTCTCCCGTTTGGGAAGGAACTTCTGTACGCGCTTGTTATAACCGTCGGCTATGCTGCGTTTGATGAATTTCACCAGTCCCTAACTCCGAACCGGACTCCATACATAGGAGATGTGATGATCGATACAGCCGGGGCACTGACAGGTGTAGTCCTACTAACTATTTTCTATAAAAAATTCCGATAAATCTCTGAGATAGTAAAGATAAGCTCCCGTGTATTGAACACTCAATTTCGAGATATTGGTATATGAGAATGGTCCTGCGGGGAACGATTTCGCTTTCCGGCCCTGCACGACGCAGGGTCGTTCGACGTTGCCACAGGACGTGGCGACTTTAGTCGATCCTCCTTTTTACCAGGAGATTCCTTGCTCGTTTCACTCCCTGCGGGATCTCACCTAGTTCCTTCTCCCACGGGAGTCTCATCATTTCCCCACCAACCCAACTATAATTTTGCAAACGGACCCTTCCAGAAGAGGAAAGTTCTCATCCTTAATCTGTATTAAATGGTGTTATAACAGGTTATTGCGCATCGTTACATCTTGAAAACAGGTACAAAACCACATGGTCTAATTCCTCATAACGCAGGTGATGTTTGAATTGATTTCGAGCTTTTGATTTGTCAAGGTCCGGAGGGGGACGATGAAGACTCCTATGGGATGAACATGATCGGTAAGATCCCGGAAGGCGAAGCCTGAGGAAGCTTACCACATGCCCATGGAAAGCGAATCGTCCCCCGCAGGACCTTCAGCACAACCCAATATCTCAAAATCGAGTCTTCCACAATCCGACCCGTTTGTTTAATAAGATCTCTTATTAAAATCCAAAACATTCCTTAACCTAATTTAACAAACACAAAAGATCCCGGTGATGGTTAAATCACCGGGATCTTTTACTTAGCTTGTCGGCTTGGAAGACTTGGAGAAGTCACTTCCAAGCCTTGACTATCTACTTGTAAAGCTTCGACCTGATAGGCTGGAAGTTCTTTCTGCAGCAGAACAAGTTTTTCTTCACTTAATTGTTCAAATAAAGCAATCATGGTTGGGCCGGCGCCGCTAATATACATTCCGGCTGCATTCAGTTCCTTCACTTTGACGGCTATCGCATCAAAATCAGGAATTAACTCTTTCCGGTACGGCTGGTGCCACTGATCTTTCATCATCATTTTCCCAGCCAGTTCCCAGTTTTGTTCAGCCAGGGCTGCAACGAGTACATTAGCTGTACCACTGGCGTGAACGCCCTGCTTGTAACTGATTTCCTGAGGAAGCAGGCTGCGTGCTTTTTCCGTTTCCAGATGGAAATCCGGAACGATTGCAAGCCAGATCAGGTCCTCGAGTCCTTTGGTGAACTGGACAAAATCTAAATGGTCCCCGTCATAGCTTGAAACCATAATCCCCCCGTAAATGGCTGGAGCGACATTATCCGGGTGGCCTTCAATAGCACAGGCCAGCTGTAATTTATCATAACGGCTAAGGTTAAGGTTCAGCAGCTGGTTAGCGAGTTCTATTCCTCCTACAACAGCGGTAGAGGAACTGCCAAGACCACGGGCAATCGGTACATCATTGATCAAATCAACATGGTACGGCGGCAGTTCGTCATATCCGTAAGCCGTTGCTGTATAGATGGCGGTCATATAAATTAAATTATCTTTTCCGGAAGGGATATGAGGCTGGTCCTCCTCAGGTACTCCGAACGACCACGTATCGGCAGGCTGACACTTTAGCGTCACGTATTTGGAGAGAGCAATGCCGATGGAATCAAATCCTGGTCCTAGATTAGCGGAAGTTGCGGGTACCCGGATTTGAAATGTACTCATGAGCGTACTCCTGAGATGGCCTCGGCAAACTGGTCGATATCATTTTCAATAACCGTGGGTTTGACCGGACTTGTATCAATCGCGGCTGCTGGATCCTTCAGCCCGTTTCCAGTGAGAACATGAACTACTTTGGATCCCTGTGGAATCTCGCCGCTCTTCACTTTCTTAAGCATACCTGCGATCGACGCACATGAAGCGGGTTCAGCAAATACTCCTTCTTTTTGAGCCAGAAGCTGATACGCTTCTACAATTTCATCATCCGTTACTTCGTCAATTAAGCCGCCAGATTCTTCTTTAACCTGAATTGCTTTTTCCCAGCTTGCAGGATTTCCAATTCGAATGGCAGTGGCAAGCGTCTCCGGGTCTTCAATGACCTGATTCCGGACAATGGCTGCTGCACCGCTTGCTTCAAAGCCCATCATCCTCGGAAGCTGATGGCCGTATTTTTCATTATAAACCTGGAAGCCGCGCCAATAGGCAGTAATATTGCCTGCGTTTCCAATTGGAATCGATAATATATCAGGGGCTTCGCCTAAGGCGTCGCACACTTCAAATGCCCCGGTTTTCTGTCCCTCAATCCGATAAGGATTCAAAGAGTTTACGAGCGTGACCGGTTCCTTTTCAGCGATTTCTCTTACCATCTTCAACGCCTGATCAAAATTTCCTTTAATGGAAAAGATTTCAGCACCGTACATGACGGCCTGGGCGAGTTTACCCTGGGCGATTTTGCCATCAGGGATGACCACAATGCAACGTAGGCCGGCACGGGCGGCAAAGGCTGCCGCAGAGGCCGACGTATTGCCGGTTGATGCGCAGATGACAGCTTTCGAGCCTTCTTCAATTGCTTTAGCCATCGCCATGACCATTCCGCGGTCCTTAAACGAACCGGTCGGATTGGCACCTTCGATTTTTACATATCCTTCAATTCCATACTCCTTCGAAATTGTAGGTATGGACAAAAGGGGAGTATTGCCTTCCTGTAAAGACAGATTCGGTGTCTGATCGGTTACGGGAAGAAATTCACGATAATGGTGAAGCAATCCTTGCCACATCTCAACTGCCCCCTTCTACTCGGAAAATACTTTCAACACTTTTCACGGAATGATGCTGTTCAATTTCCTTCATAGCCTGGGAAAAGTCTTCTTCACTAACTTGATGGGTGACCATCATAAGCTCACGCTCTCCATCTTCTTCATAGGAACGCTGGATGATTTGATCGAACGAAATATTGTACTGAGCGAAAATTTTCGTTATTTCCATTAACATGCCTGTTTGATCAAGTACGTGCAGACGGATGTATTTCTTCGTCATCTGCTGGTCCTTCGGCATCACTTGCTTAGGGAATTGAGGCTGCACGTAAGCCGTACCTGTTGTACCTAAGCGGATATTTTTTAATACAGCTATTAAATCGGATACGACGGCTGTGGCGGTTGGAAGCTTTCCGGCTCCTGGACCATAGAACATGGTTTCTCCTACGGCATCACCGTACACATATACCGCATTAAATTCATCGTTTACGGACGAAAGTGGGTGAGCTGCGGGCAGGAAGGTTGGTTCTACGCTTACAGATACACCATTTGCATCATTCTCGGCAATTCCAATTAATTTAATTCGATAGCCAAGTTCTTCAGCATATTGAATATCGGAAAGAGATAAGCCGCGAATTCCTTTCACCTCTACGTCTTCCAAATTAAACGGCATGGAGAATCCTAATATGGAAAGAATGGTCATCTTCCGAGCCGCATCGAGACCATCGACATCGGCTGTTGGATCTGCTTCGGCAAAGCCAAGATCCTGCGCTTCCTTTAATATACTGTCAAAGTCAGCTCCGTCTTGAGACATTTTCGTCATAATATAGTTGGTTGTCCCATTAACAATTCCCATCATTTTTGTGATGCGGTCAGAGGATAAGCCGTCCATAATGGAACGGATAATCGGTACCCCTGCAGCTACACTGGCTTCATAATAGAGATCACTGCCGCTTTCCTGACAGGCGGAGAAAAGCTCGGCTCCGTGCTGGGCAATTAAATCCTTGTTGGCTGTTACCACATGTTTCCCGTGCTGAATCGCTTCTAATAATATGGTTAGCGTGTGATCGATTCCACCCATCACCTCTACAACTACATCGATTTCTGGGTCGCGGGTAATATCTTCGTATCGATCGGTCAGGTTCGTGGAGCCGTCAGGAAGCTCTCGAGGTTTCTCGACATTATTGACCAATACGGATTTAATCGTAACTTCGCACCCCGTTCTGTGCTGAATACGTTCCTTATGGTCATGAAGAATCTCAATTACTCCACTTCCTACAGTACCTAAACCTAATAACCCTACGGTAATGGTATTTTTCATCGTTCACACTCCTTGTCCACTTGAAATATACATTATTCTTTATATAAAGGACATTGTAACGGAAAGGGAAGTCAAGTACAAGAGTGAATTCTCAGACGATTCGAATTTTTATAAAAGATAGGAAATCTACATATTTATTAAAACTTTACAATAGATGTGTTTTGCTATTTTTATTAGTTAAAAGTGAATAAAAGAGGATAATTAATAGGAAAAATTCTATAATTATTAAATTTGATTAATATTTCGACATAAAACGACAAAAATGAAACTATTGTATTAATTTTTAGTATCTTGACTTATTTTGACAAATAAAATATAAATAATTGTACCTACAAAAATAAAAAGGGGGAAGGGCAGCAATGATGGACAGTTTATATTCCGGTCCGCTTCCTGATTCATTAAGGAAGTATGATGCCGTCATCGACCAGATCATCAGAGAGATGGGGGTGGAGGGAAAGATGGAAGAATTTAAGGATGAAGGCAAGCAGGCGGTGTATAAAGCAGAGACGGCCTTTTACTCGATTATAACGGATATGAATAAAGATACGTATATGTACCGTACAATCCGCCAGCGCTTTCTTGAGCTTCTTGGCAGCTGAGAGTGGATTACATATCGTGAAGGACTCTGGAAGTGTATGAATTCCAGGGTCTTTTTTGGCAGAAATGTTTTCGGGTATCGGGATGGTGGAACTGAAATTTTTTACCAAAAGCTAGACAACGCCCAATTTTTTCAATACGATATGATGTGAAAAGGATTCCATGGAGGATGAAACCTATGACAACAATCAATGACATCGCAAAAAGGGCCAACGTTTCCCGGACTACCGTTTCAAGAGCTTTGAACAATAGTGGGTACGTAAGTGAAGAAGCCCGAAAAAGAATTATGAAAATTGTTGAAGAAACCGGCTATATGCCTAATCAATCAGCGAAATCGCTCCGGACAAAGCGTTCAGGCGTGATCGGAGTCATTCTGCCGCGTCTAAGCACGGAAACATCCACTCGTGTAGTGAATGGGATTAATGAAGTGTTAGCTAAAGAAGGCTTTCAAATCCTGTTGACGGATACAGAACTGGACAGGAAAAAAGAGATTGAATATATTCGCTTACTGAAAAGCAGACACGTGGATGGAATTATCCTGCTTGCGACTAATGTGAATGATGAACTGATTCAAACAATTCGTAACGTGGATCTTCCATTCCTTGCAATCGGGCAGGACCTTCCTGAAGTAACGTCGCTTGTTTATGATGATTACCACGCATCTGCTGATTTAACGAATATGCTCATTCATAAAGGGCATCATAAAATTGCTTTCATTGGGGTGAGCCGGGACGACCCTTCCGTTGGGATTATGCGAGAACAGGCTTTTCGTGATGTAATGGAGAGGGAAGGCGGAGAGATCAACGAACACTGGATGGGAACAGGGGATTTTTCGATTGATTCCGGTTATGAAGAGATGAAAAAGATTTTACGAGCAAGCGGTAAAAAAAGGCCAAGTGCGGTATATGCTGTGACGGATCGAATGGCTATCGGGGCTATGGAATACTTAAAGGAACAAGGCTACCGGATTCCTGAAGACATGGCTGTGGTCGGAATAGGAGCTTCCAGTTTGTCTCAATATGTAAGCCCTTCCCTGACTACGATCGATTATTTTAACAAGAGAGCGGGTCAGCAGGCAGCCGAACTATTACTGGCCAAATTAAAAGATGAAAAAGTAGATCAGAAATTTGAGCTAACGTATAGACTAATTTTACGAGATAGTGTATAGTTCTAATTGAAAACGCAATCATGTAATCGTTCACACATTTTAGGAACACAATTTAATCCTTATAGAAATTCGAAACTCGACGCACTTATTCGAAGAAATTATTGAATGTTTTATATTTTTTTATGAAATGTGTGATCGATTACATGCCAAAGCTAATACAAGAAAGGGGTTTTCATAATGGCCGAGAATTCTCAAATCGCAAAAGACGTCATTGAGGCTGCTGGCGGCGAAGAAAATATCGCTTCTGTAGCTCATTGTGCCACCCGCCTTCGGATTATGCTGCACGACAAAGAGAAAGCCGATATTTCTGCAATTGAAGAGATCGACAAAGTAAAAGGTGCCTTTTACAACTCGGGACAGCTGCAGGTTATCTTTGGAACAGGTACGGTTAACCGTATTTACGAAGAAGTGACGAAGCTTAACGTTGAAGGAACAACAAAGTCAGATATGAAAGAAGAAACGAAGAATCAGGGGAACTTTTTACAGCGCTGGATCCGTACGTTTGGTGATGTGTTTGTTCCGATTATACCCGTACTTGTTGCTACCGGGCTGTTCATGGGTCTGCGCGGACTTGTCACTCAGCCGCAGGTTTTACAATTATTTGGACTGGCACCTGAAGATATCTCAGAGAACTTTCTTCTATATACTCAAATTCTGACGGATACCGCTTTTATATTCCTGCCGGCACTGGTTGCCTGGTCCACCTTTAAAGTGTTTGGCGGCAGTCCGCTGCTCGGGATTGTCATTGGATTGATGCTTGTATCACCTGCGCTTCCGAACGCCTGGGATATCGGTTCTGGAGCTGTCGAACCGATTATGTTCTTTGGCTTTATCCCGGTTGTTGGTTACCAGGCATCTGTGCTTCCTGCCTTTTTCACGGGTATATTAGGTGCGAAGCTTGAGAAAGCTTTACGGAAGAAAATACCAGAATCTCTGGATTTAATTCTGACCCCGTTCTTAGTTCTATTAATCATGATTACGGGAGCATTGTTTATCATTGGACCGATTTTCCACGTTGTAGAAAACGGAATTTTCGCTGCTACACGTGTGGTACTTGATCTTCCATTAGGAATCAGCGGTCTGATTATCGGTGGGTTGCACCAGGTGATCGTTATTACCGGGGTGCACCACATCTTCAACTTACTTGAAATTCAATTGCTTGAACGTTTAGGAGAGAACCCGTTCAACCCACTAATTTCAGCAGGTATCGCGGCTCAAGGTGCAGCAGCACTGGCAGTTGGTTTGAAATCAAAAGAGAAGAAAATGAAAGCTTTAGCTCTTCCGTCTTCACTTTCAGCATTTCTAGGCATTACAGAACCTGCAATTTTCGGTGTTAACCTTCGTTATGTGAAACCATTTGTGATGGGTCTTATTGGAGGAGCGGCCGGTGGTTTCTTCGCCTCCCTCATGGGACTTGCAGGAACTGGAATGGCTATCACCGTAATTCCTGGTATGCTTCTATACTTGGACGGGCTGATTCCATTTGCCAATTACATCATTTCGAACGCCATTGCTATTGGCGTAGCCTTCGGTCTAACATGGGCTTTCGGTTACGAAGATGGCATGCTCGACAAAGACAAATAACAACCACTTATTCCAATTCTCCCCACCTCAGGTCCTCCAGTAATTACCAGGACCTGAGGTGGAGGATATGGAAATAACTAGAGGACCAGGTCAAACAGTATTTTCCAGTTTGGCCTGGTCTGTTTTTGTCTTTTTGTGGCAGGTAATGTGGTATAATAAGGGGTAATTATAAGAGAAAGAGGTGAGTTGCACATGTATAAGGAACCTATCTTTTTGCAGCCTGAATTCAAAGAACGGATTTGGGGCGGAACCTCGCTTAAAGAAATTTTTCAGTATGACATTCCTTCCGAGCAGACAGGAGAAGCCTGGTGTATTTCCGGCCATACGAATGGTCCAAACACCATTCAGAACGGACCATTGGCAGGACATACGCTGGCGGAAGCATGGAAAGAACATCGTGAGCTGTTCGCCCATGAAGAAGGAGAAGAATTTCCATTGTTAGTCAAGATTCTGGATTCTGCGAAGGACTTATCTGTTCAAGTCCACCCGGATGATACATACGCACGCGAAATGGAAGGAAAGAATTATGGGAAAACAGAATGCTGGTATGTGATCGATGCCGAAGAAGGCTCTGAAATTATTTTTGGTCATCATGCCTCGAATAAAAAGGAATTACAGGATTTGGTGGAGAATGAAGAATGGGAGAGGCTGCTTAGGCGGATTCCTGTTCAGCCTGGGGATTTCTTTTATGTACCAAGTGGAACGATCCACGCGATTGGCGCTGGCATTCAGATTCTTGAAACGCAGCAGAGTTCAGATATCACGTACCGCGTCTACGACTATGATCGTGTTGGAAACGATGGAGAGAAGCGGGAGCTGCACCTGGATAAGTCACTAGAAGTGATAACGGTTCCACATAGAGATCCCCACATCGATCGATCAGATGCAGTTCAGGCAGACCTCAGACAGGAAACCTTGATAGAAGAAGCGTATTTTTCTGTTTTTCATTGGCAATTGGAAGGAGATAGCGGGGAGCTGAAGCCCAATCCTTATTTGTTAGTAAGCGCTCTCCAGGGAAACGGAGAAGTCAGGATTGACCAGGAGACCTATTCGTTTTCAAAAGGGGATCATTTTATTATCCCTGCTACGGTAGGCACATTCGAATTGAAAGGAAACGCTTCTTTGATCGTCTCCCGTTCCAATAAGTCATAATCATTATAAAACTACAAGAGGAGTGATGAATGGATGTGGAAAAATGAGTACAATCGCTGGAAAGAATTTAAAGAGATGGACGAACAATTATCGTCGCAATTAGAAGAGATTGAAAATGACGAACAGTCTTTAGAAGACGCCTTTTATAAGAACCTCGAGTTTGGTACGGGCGGAATGCGCGGTAAGCTTGGACCTGGTACGAACCGGATGAACATCTATACGATCAGAAGAGCTGCTGAAGGACTGGCTACGTATGTGAATGATCAGGGACTCTCGAACCGCGGCGTAGCTATTGCTTATGATTCCCGTTATATGTCCAAAGAATTCGCAGTGGAAACTGCCCGCGTGCTCGGCTACCACGGAATTCCTTCTTATGTATTCACTTCCTTACGTCCGACGCCTGAGCTTTCGTTTGCTGTGCGTCATTTAAAGACCGCTGCAGGAGTGGTGGTCACAGCCAGCCATAACCCGCCAGAGTACAATGGATTCAAAGCCTATAACGAGGACGGCGGCCAGCTTCCTCCTCTTCAGGCTGAATCCATGATCGGGTTTGTCAATAAAGTAGAAAACGAACTGAATGTAGATGCAGCCGATCAGAAGCAATTGGAAGAGGATGGCCTGCTCAACTGGATTGATGAAGAAGTAGATGCCGCCTATTTGGAGCAGCTTAAATCCGTAACGATTCAGCCGGATATTAAAAAAGATATCTCTCTTGTGTTTACGCCTCTTCATGGAACGGCACGGGACCTTGTACAAAAAGGGCTGGAGCAGAGTGGATTTTCTTCCGTAGGTATTGTAGAAGAGCAGGCGCAGCCGGATCCTGAATTCTCGACCGTTGCTTCCCCGAATCCGGAAGAGCATCAGGCTTTTGCTATGGCGATTGAACAAGGAAAAGCAGCAGGAGCTGACTTACTGCTTGCAACCGACCCCGATGCCGACCGCATGGGAGCGGCTGTACCAGATGAAAACGGTGAATATCAGGTATTAACCGGGAACCAGACCGGTGCTCTTATGCTTGATTACATTTTGGAGCATTCTCCTAATGTACCGGACAATGGACTCCTGATTAAGACGATTGTGACCTCTGAATTCGGCCGGGTAATCGCGGATGCTCATAATATCGGCACGCTTGATACACTGACAGGCTTTAAGTTTATTGGTGAAAAAATTAAAGAGTACGAACAGAGCGGAGAATATGAGTTCATGTTCGGATATGAAGAGAGTTATGGTTATTTAGTTAAACCATTTGCACGTGATAAAGACGCCGTACAGGCGGCGATTCTTATCGCAGAAGTAGGCGCTTATTATAAGAATCAAGGGAAAACATTGCTTGATGCACTGGAAGAGCTTTACCAGAAGCACGGATACTTCCTTGAAGATCTTCAATCCGTAAAACTGGAAGGAAAATCAGGAGCGGATAAAATCAAGACGATTATGGAAGACTTCCGTGACGCAGGCATTACAGAAGCAGGCGGTAAGAAAGTAGTAGCCGTTGAGGATTATTCTACAATGACTCGTTATTATGTAGAGGGAGGCGCTACCGAGGAGATTGAACTTCCGACTTCGAATGTGCTGAAGTTTATTTTAGAGGACGACTGCTGGTTCTGTTTACGTCCATCCGGAACAGAACCGAAGATTAAATTTTACTATGGAGCTAAATCCGGTTCCCGAAAAGATAGCGAGAAGATCCTTGAAGCATTAAAAGCAACCGTCAATGACCGTTTGCATGCTTTGATTTAACCTAAAGTCCCAGCTTTCCATATGGAAAGCTGGGACTTTTTTATTTTGTTCTTACAGGAACGTAAAAAGTAAGTAGAATAGCTGTGATTCCTATCATGAAAGGGGGAGATTCTAAAAATATTTGAAATTCAACCTTGGATTCAAGATAAAAGACTTTCAATTTGTTGACAAATCAGCGATAATAGAATAAAATACTGAAAATTCAGATTAAATTAAAGGGGTGGGCACTGTGTTAAATATTAAAATGCTGAAACCATATTACGTGAAGGAAGATAACCGCTTTATCCGAGTTGTGCTAGCCTACCAGTACTTTTCATTATTTATCGACAATGAACTCTACCAATTCGTTCCTATGGAATCCAGAGAAATCATCATTGACCGTCAACGTAAGCGCGTTCATAATGTATTCGATATTTTCGTATTCCAACGCGGTAAAAATATAGTATATGTATCGGTAGCCGATCTACTACAGCTGCCAGACTTTCTCCAACACCTTCATTCCATTGTCGCACCTTACTATGAAAAGGAAGAGGTAGAACTTACAAAACCGGAAGAAAATGAAACGAATGAAGTGATTCTGGAGCTCGAAAAGAATAACCTCAGGCGTTTGATCGATCAGGCAATTGATTCGGAGGACCGAGATACCTTCCGGGTACTGACGACTACATGGAACCGTATGTATTCTTAAAAATAAGATAAACAAAAGCCGATATGATGCAGTCATATCGGCTTTTGTTTATTTAATTACGTTAAATTACAAAATCCTACATTCTTTTATTAGGAATATTCTAAAATTAAATGTTTATATTTAAAAAATAGTTAAATATGTTCAAAATCAGATTCAAAAAATCAGTTATAATAATAATACATTTCCAAATGAAGGAAGGTTCTTTGATAGATAAAAAAATGAAGAATCTTTAAACAGAAACCTAGAGGATTTTGGGGAGGTTTAGAGAGATGAGAACGCTGCCGAGTGTAAGTAAATTAGATGAGGATTGGGTACATTTATTAAAGCAGGCAAAGGCCATGGGGCTGACGATCGACGAAGTAAGAAATTATATTAAAGGTCCCTCCGATAAGAGGAAGTTATTAGAATAGAGGCACCTCCTAATCATTTAGGGGTGCTATTTTTTTGGATTCAGGTATAATAGTAAAAAAGGATTATACTTGGGGGTATCTATATGACTATGTCCCATCATGAGCTTACCCACTTATTGAAGGACTGTTCGATCGCACTGCAAGTCCCGGTGCTGCTTTTAAATCATAAACGGAAATTAACCTTTCAATTTCCCGACAGCTTTCATCAGCCTCCGGATTTTATGAGAAAAAGCTTCTTCCCTTTTTTAGAAACCAGCAGAAAAAGTCCCAACAACTTAGAAAAATTCTCGGATGAATTTGGACAGAGTATTTTCTTGTATTCTATGAAAATTGGGCACGAAGAACCAGTAGATATCGTATTTGGTCCTTTTTTACATAAAGAGATCGGAAAAAAAGAAATTGATGGTTTTGTAAAAGCTGAGTCAGACTGTAAAGTTAAAAAGGAAAGATTATTAAATTATTATGATCAATTACCAGTGCTGAACCCCGTGCAGATATTGTCCATGAAAAGAATTCTCATACGAATTCTCTCCGGAAAACAGGAAGGACATCGTCCAAGAAAACATTCACCTATCCAGAAGGTGTATGAACATTATCTTAGGAACGAAGCTTCACCGAACAACAACTATCAGCTTCAGGAACGTTATATACACTTATTCAAACTTGGCCAGGCGGAGGCGCTGGACGTCTATCGGGAGTGGAAAAAGCAATTGTTCTCGTCCGCCAGTCATTCGAATGCCGTGAGACCTGAGAAGAATCAACTGATCCGTCTGATAGGGGAATTGAATCAGATGTGCCTGGAAGGGGGAGCTCAGCTGGACGAAGTAATGTCCCTCAGCGAGTTCTTTATCAACTATTTAGAAACGAAGAAAACTACGGAAGAACTTCATGAATTAGAAGAAAATGTTATCCAAAGCTTCATGACACGACTGCAGCGAGCTCAGGAAGAACCGGTGCATTCTCCATTAGTCGAGCGGTCCAAACGCTATATTTTCCAGAACTTAAGCGATGCCCTTTCCCTTCAGGAAATCGCAGCTGCCATGAATGTCCATCCTAATTATTTATCGGGAGTATTCAAGAAAGAAACAGGAATTTCAATATCTCAATTTATTAATATAGAGCGGGTGAAAGAAGCGAAAGAGATGCTGAGCATTTCTGATTTTACTTTGCTGGATATTAGTATGAAGCTTGGGTTTAATAGTCAGAGCTACTTTACAAGAGTTTTCAAAAAAATAGAAGGTATCGGACCAAATGAATTTCGCAAAAAACATCATATTATGGAAGAGTGAAGCCGGCTGAGTTATCGAACAGCCGGTTTATTTTTGTCTTAAAATAGAATATATTTGGAGATATTTGGAGAAAACAAGCGTGTGACGAACGTAGTTGTTCTCTACTATGAATTTTGGCGGTTTTCTTTTTAATAGAGTCGTTTTATAATATTCTTTATAAAGAACAAAACGAATATAAAAAAGAACAAAATGACCAAGGTTTAGATAAATTTCGACATGGAAAAGGGGATGGAGTACATTGGCAACAATAGGGGAAAAGATTCGGGTGCTTCGGATTGGGAAGGGTTTATCGGTGAATGAGTTTGCAAAACTGTCCAATGTATCCAAATCGTATATTAGTAACATTGAACGAGGCGTTCAGAAAAATCCATCGCTCATCGTTATGAGCAAGCTCGCGAAGACCCTGGAGGTACCGCTTGAGGAACTGCTTCCATATCGTTGGGGAGACGAACCAGAAAAGAACGCAAAGTGAATGAGTGTAGAGAGACTTGGCTCTGGAATGTCTGGTCAGATAACGGCACAGATGGACATAGAATGGCTCGAACTTATGAGACAGGCAAAGAAACTAGGGGTAACAGTGGAAGACATTAAACGTTTTCTCGAACAGAAGAAGCCACTCCTTTGAGGCGGGAGGGAAAAGATTTTGAGAGGAAAAGTCCTATTTACAAGGGGAGCGGCTGAAAAGAATATCGTCGTTAAAGGGCTGCCAGAGTATAGGCACGAACCGTATGCTGTTCGTGATATAAGCGTCCTCGTAAAACAATATTCCCAGTTGATCGTAAAAGGTGGCTGGCAGGTGATCAGTCAGCAGGGGGTTATTTATGCGAAATCCGCCGATGACCGATTAAAGCGGGACGCTATGGAAGCTGTGGGAGGAGACGGATCCCCTCTCTCCTATATTCAAGCTGCCTCCTGTTACCACCATCTGTCTGACTACACTAGAAAAGGCAGCTGGCTGAGTGAATCGTCCATTTTAGATGATCCATTGGTCAGGAACCTTGATTTGTTTAAGGAATGGAGCTTTGGACAAGTCCACCGCAGTTTGAATCCCGTGTTCTTTTACGACTCTCTCTTACATCCCGTGGTCATTTTCTTTAGTCATCATAAGGAAGGAATCGAAACCATTCAAAAGAGTATCCATCGCTTTGATCGTGAAAGCTACGCCTTGAAGTTTCAACAAAGAAACTGGGCCATCCAGGACAGGGGAGACGAGCGCTCCTGGTATTATAACTGACAAAGCCTATTTTCTTATCAAAGAAGTAGGCTTTTGTCATAATTTGACACTGTTATTTCACGGATTGAATAACCATTCATATACTATTGTAAATTTTTAAATTATTTTTGAAGAAAAACACTATTCAAATGACGAAGATTGCTATATGATAAGATGATAGATTGGAAGAATTCATACATTATTTGTTGAAAAATTGAAAATGATGCAACTAAAGGGAGATAAATATTTCTTATTTGTCGGTCAGCTGCCAAGCCCCCTCAGAAAAAGATGTTTTCCATCGAAGATTTAAGTAAAAAGGATAGTAAGATACTAAGTGATAGAAAAGGTGGGACGAATGGAAAATTTAAAAGAGGTGCTGCAGGATATCATCCAGCGCTCCGAAACTTCGGAAGTCCTCTCTTCTAAGGACGTTATTGAACAATTAATCCAGCAGCTCCAACGATAAATGAAAATATATTGATATAAAAATCGTCCTTCTACTATTATTAGGGGCGGTTTTTTAATTGGCTATATTAAAGGTAGTGCTGCCCTTTTTATAAGAGACTTATTAAACTAGAACATGATTGGTGAGCTTCCTCTGGCTGCAAAGTCCGAGGAAGCTCACCTCATATAAGAAGTTCGACTAAAATCGCCACGTCCTGTGGCAACGTCGAACGACCCTGCGTCGTGCAGGGCCCCCGGAGGACCTTCCGCTCTACAAATATTTCGAAACTGAGTCTTAAACAACCGGGAGCTTATCTGTAAGAACCTATACGGAGACTTAAAAAGCTATTATGAAAATGATCACCTGGATAAATCTGAAGCCAAAGTCCGACAGATTATTTGCCAGCCTATGGTATAATGTGAACGATGCACCCTTGAATTAACTAAACACAAGTGAGGATTTCTATGAATATATATGTTGATATGATAATAGCGATCGGCCTGTCCATGGCAGTGAGCTACCTGCTCGTATTTCCTGTTATGAAACTAGCCGTAAAATGGAAAATGATGGATTATCCTGAACTCAGGAAAATTCATACAGAAATTACCCCGCGTATGGGTGGTCTCGCCATTTTTGGTGGTGTAGTAGCTGGAATGCTGTATATCAGACCGGATACCCCTTACTTTCCTTCGATCAGTATCGGCGCGACGATAATTGTCTTAACCGGTCTTCTCGATGACCGCTATCAAATCCGCCCGGTTTTTAAACTGGGTGGACAAGTTGCAGCTGCCGGTATATTGATTCTATCGGGGTTAAAGGTTGATATCCTAAGCGTTCCTTTCTTAGGAATGATCTCTTTAAATGAACCGATCAGTATTCTATTCACATTTTTCTGGATTATTGGAATTACCAATGCCATCAACCTGATAGATGGACTGGATGGCCTTGCCACTGGTGTTTCGACAATTTCCCTGATTAGTATTGCTGTCATGGCGCTGGCGATTGAACCACAGATCACCATCGTGTATTTATGTATTGTACTAATTGGAAGTAACATCGGCTTCCTTTTCCACAACTTTTATCCTGCCAAGATTTATATGGGAGATACCGGCTCTCTGTTTCTCGGGTATTCCATGGCGGTTATATCTATGGTAGGACTCTTTAAAAATGTGACATTATTCAGTTTCGTCATTCCGATTATTGTCCTTGCGATTCCTGTGTTTGATACGCTATTCTCCATCATGAGACGTCTTATTAATAAGCAGAAAATCATGATGCCGGACAATAAGCATATTCATTATCAAATCCTGGCGGCGGGCTTCAGCCACCGCGCGACGGTGTTAATTATTTATGGATTCAGTGCCCTGTTCGGTTTACTAGCCATTTTATTCTCTCTTACGTCGATTGGGATCTCGCTGATCATTACGTTTGTACTCTTATTCCTGCTTCACTTATTTGCAGAAATGACAGGAGTGGTGTACCGCGGAAAACGACCGGTGATTGATTTCTTTTCTAAAAATGATAAGAAGAAGGGTAAAGACAAGGATAAAGAACGTGAAGAAGCCTAAAGCCAGAAAGCCCCGGTTCCATTCAGAGGAACCGGGGCTTTCTGGCTTTTTACAGGGGAAGGTGCGTCATCCATTCTCCTTTGGATTAATTTTTCTATCTCAATGTCAATCATAGAGTGCACACGATCATTGAGGCTTTTTATTTAATGTCTCGTCCAACCTGATCATAGAAATCAAACCGGAAAGAAAAGGCAGGGCCCCTACAAGCCCGATTGCCCAGTACACAGATAAGGCATCGGCAATTATTCCGGCTGCCAGCGCTCCAAATGCATAGCCGCTATCCCGCCAAAATCGGTAGACTCCCATAGAAGTAGCTCTCCATTGAGGGTGAGCGACATCACTAATTGACGCGAGAATGGTAGGGTAAACCATTGCCGTACCTATACCCAAAAAGATGGCACCAAGGATCCATAAAGGATAGGTATCGACAAACAAAATAAACCATAAGGACAAGGCTTGAACGAACATTCCGGAAACGATAAGCTTTCTTCTCCCAACCCTGTCACTCCAGAGACCTGTGAACAGCTGGAAGAATCCCCATGCTGCCGGGTACAGGGCAACCACTGTGCCAATTTGTCCCACACTTAATCCGCCCGACGCAAAGAAAATCGGAAACAGCCCCCACGCCATACCATCTTTAAAGTTCGTTGTTAAGCCTGCGAAGCTGCTGCTGGATAAATTGCGGTTTTTCCACGTCGTTCGTTTGAAAACTTCCTTAGTGGATAGGCTCCCTGATTCCTCATCCTGCTGGATAGCCTGCAGATTTACATGCTGAGCGGTATCTTGAACCATCAGTGATAATAGAAAACCAATGATCACCAGCCCGATTCCTATATAAAACGGCTCTGGACTAAGAGAGTAGGAAGATGCCACATAACCTGATATGGCTGCCATTAAAGCCACGCCCAGATAGCCCGCAAATTCATTAAACCCTACGGCAAGTCCTCTCTGATCTGGCTTGGCAAGATCTACTTTCATATTAACGGTCATGGACCAGGTCAGCGCCTGATTCATACCTAAAAGGATATTAGCAGCGACGACCACCCACCATGCATGTGCAAAAATAACCAACAGAGGAACGGTTAACCCTATAGCCCAACCAATGAGGAGGACTCTCTTTCTTCCTATTCGATCGGCAAGGTTACCGGCAAAAAAGTTTACAATGGCTTTTGAAAAACCAAAGCTGACAATAAAGGAAAGGGCGGCACTTGCAGATGCTATACCGAAGCGCTCCTCACCTAATATAGGTAGGATTGTTCTTTCCAGACCTACCATAGAACCTACGAACAAATTGATTATGACTAATAAAAAGAATGGAAGGATATTTTCTTTAATTCCTGACTGAATTTTATTTGAATGGTTATCCACCGCTTTTCACCTCATTTACATCTCGTTATTGTTATAGACAGTTTTCTGCATAGTTCTTTTTTCACTCTTTTAATGGGAGAAGTTCTTAGGAAACTCCTCAACCTATATAGATACAAGCTTCCCGATGTCTGGCAATGTCTGAATAATAGCATGAGGGATAAGCTTGGGGGAAGCGGGATGCATAGACGAAAGGAATGAATTTATCTCGCGGTTTATTAAGATCATGTAAATTATTTCAGGAAGTATTGTTCAATCAAATCGCTTCGTATATAATCTTATCGAAAGTCAATATTGGTTTTCGATATTGATACTCTTTTTAAGGAGGGGCAGGTATTTGGATAATAAAGTAGTAAGGAAACTTTTCTTAGGTTTTATACAAATTCATATTTTGCATCATGCCAAAGAAGAAGCTATTTACGGATCCTGGATGCTTGAGGAGCTGCAGGAGCATGGGTACGAAATCAGTGCCGGTACGTTATATCCTATCCTTCACAATATGGAGAACGACCAGCTTCTTTATCGAGAAGATGTCAATGTGAATGGAAAGATACGCAAGTATTACCGCATTACCGATAAAGGGGATGCCGTCTTACAGGAAGCACGGGCTAAGGCCTATGAACTCTTTAAAGAAATAAAATGATATGAGGTGAATAAATTGAGCCAACAACAGAATAAAACTACTCTACAAATCCTATTAGAAATCTTATTTACATCTACGAAACTGGGCTTGACCTCATTTGGAGGACCTGTAGCCCACCTGGCTTATTTTAAAGATGAGTACATCGACCGGCGCAAGTGGTTAAATGACAAAACCTATGCGGATCTCATTGCGTTATGCCAATTCCTGCCCGGACCAGCAAGCAGTCAGGTCGGTATCTCGATTGGAATATTACGCGGGGGAATACTGGGAGGAATTACATCCTTTATTGGTTTCACCCTTCCTTCCGTTATTGTGCTTGTCGTGTTTGCTTTGCTTTATCAAAATTTCTCCCTGGCTGACGCAGACTTTATTCATAGCTTGAAAGTGGTGGCGGCAGCCGTAGTCCTGCATGCTCTTATCGGGCTGGGGCAGAAACTGACGCCGGATAAAAGCAGAAAGGCTATTGCGGTTGTGGCTGCCTTAGTTATGCTGCTGTATCCTTCTGCCTGGATACAAATTGTCATTATCTTAGCTGCTGGACTGCTAGGACTTTCCTGGTTCAAAGATAAAGCAGAATCAAAAATTGAACCCTTCGATGTTAGTATTTCTAAGAAAACTGGTGTTCTTTCCTTAACCATTTTAGGGGTTTCTTTAGTTTCACTACCGATCATTACCAGCTTAGTGAACAACCCTTTACTCCATATTTTCGATATCTTCTTCCGGGTAGGTTCTTTGGTTTTTGGCGGCGGTCATGTGGTGTTACCTATGATCGAGAGAGAGCTGGTACCGCAGGGTCTGCTGTCGCCTGATGAATTCTTAGCTGGTTATGGGATGGCTCAGGCCGTTCCAGGACCGTTATTTACTTTTTCAAGCTATCTCGGAACAATGATGGAAGGAGTCGCAGGAGCAGTAATTGCTACCATAGGGATTTTTCTGCCTTCTTTTCTGCTTATCATTGGCGCTTTGCCTTTCTTAAGTGAATTGCGCAAGCGTGCTTCTTTCCAGGGGATCCTGATGGGCGTGAATGCGAGCGTCGTTGGAATACTATTAGCCGCTTTCTATGATCCTGTTGTTAAGAGTTCCATCTTTGATGGGGCAGATTTTGCCTTGGGGACTATATTATTTGCTTTACTGAATATCTGGAAAGTACCAGCCTGGATGATCGTTATACTCGGTGTCATCGGAGGCTACCTCCTTAATTTATTAGGTTTTTAAAAATCAGACTTTGTTAAAAACTTCATTTTGAGTCTTCCAGAAAAGCTCCCGATACTGGAAGACTCAGTTTCGAGACATTGGAGGAGCGGAAGGTCCTCCGGGGGACGATTTCGCTTTCCGGCCCTGCACGATGCAGGGTCGTTCGACGTTGCCACACGACGTGGCGATCTTAGTCGAACATCCTATGTGGTAAGCTTCCTCAGGCTTTGCCTTCCGGGATCTTACCGATCATGTTCATCCCACAGGAGTCTTCATCGTCCCCCTCCGGACCTGGCCGAATCAGAAACTCGAAACAGCTTCGTTCTTCACCCGCTTGAGAAGAAATAACAACATGGGCGTATATCCTTAACAGGCTGGAACTACGTTGGATAGCCTGTTATATAAGCATTTCGGGCGGGATAAGGAGATAGGATACTCTCTTTCCGAAGGGTCCGTTCGCCCTAATAAAGTTGGGCTGGTGGGGATATGGCGAGACTCCCATGGGAGAAGGGACTAGGTGAGATCCCGCAGGGAGTGAAACGAGCGAGGAAGCTCACCGTTCCCCCATAGGAAAGCGAGCTATATCCCCACAAGCCCTTCCCTAAATATCGTAACGGACCCAAATTATCTCGAAATCGATTCTTCAACTATATGGCCCTATTGTGGAAGAAAGTTAGTAGAAAAAATTAACATCGCGTTTTATTTCCCCTTATCACTTATGGTGAGGGGATTTTTAATTTCTGCATAATAAAAGGCTGTTCAGAATATTCTTTACTTTGCATGTCAGTCACCTTAAACTATGAATGAATATGAATAATTTTTCCAGTACATAAGCAGAGAGGAGGCGTTGATAATGATCAGGATTGTCAGAGGAATTCAAGGTGCAGGTAAGGTGAAGCAGACCGGTTGATTACGGATCATGGAGGTAAAAGAATGAAAACCTTAGAGCAAGTGAAAATAGTCGAATATCACGATGGTTACGCACAAGCGGTGGCGAAGATGTGGAATGAAAGCAGCGAAAACTGGGGTGGAGATGATTCCGTATCAACGGCGCAGGATATTATCGATACAGAGGCGAAGTCGACCAACCTTCACCTATTCCTGGCGGTTATAGGCGATGAGGTAGTCGGCTATTGTGGTCTTTCTGAATATCGGGAGGACGAAGGGGCGCTTTATATTCCACTGATCAATGTTCATCCCGACTACCAGGGACTGAAAATAGGGAAACGCCTCCTTCTCACAGCTTTAGATAAAACGGTCGAATTAGGCTGGCCTAGACTCGATTTGTTCACTTGGCCGGGCAACACAAAGGCTGTACCTCTATATAAAAAGTGCGGATTCTTCTGGGAAGAGCGTGACGATGCCACCCACTTAATGAACTTCATGCCCACGGTCCTGCAGATCGAGTGGCTGCGGCCCTTTTTCGAAAAGCATAACTGGTACACAACGAGTCAGCGGGTCATTAAAATCAAGCCGGATGGTTTCAAGGCGCAGGATCATACGGTCTATGAGTATAAGTGGGAAGCGGGAGACGAGTACGTCCACATTCAATTCGAACGGACAGGAAGAAGAATAAGGTGGATCGAGACGCAGGACCTGACGGTGGAAATGAATCTTCCCCATTTTAAACTGTTGGAAAATGAACCCCATTACGCAAGTTATCGGATTATCAATAAAACAGAGTCGCCTTTTCAAGTTTCGATTTCAGGCAGTTCCTCAGCCGTCGTCAAGCATGAGGTAGAGGAAACGTTTGAAGTGTTGGATACGTGGAGCGGGGAGTTTCCAGTTCAGCTTGAGATGCCGGAAGTGGAGCCGAATCCATGGAAAACCCACCCGGTGATAGGTGTGGATCTTACCATCAATCAATCGGTTCTTCCTCTTCGAATGGGGGTATTTCCTATTCAACCCGGGAAACTGCACCTTCGTTCGTTGAACAAGAACTGGAGAGTTCCTCATAAAGGGAAGCTTCACCTTGATCTGGAGAGCCAGCTGGATAAAGATTCCAGCTGGATTGTGAAACTTCCCATCAACAAAATGATTCAGTGGGAAGAACCCCAGGTGCAGGCACAGGTGGATGCGAAAGGACGTCTGTCTATTCCGCTCTCTGGGGAGCTGCGCAAGCACGGCTTTTTAGATGAAAAAGTTGAAGTCAAGGTGCAGCGTGAGGACGGCAGGACTTCTTCTTTCCAAACACGACTTGCCCTTGCTTTCCCTGGACCCGGGGCCAAATTTGGCGGTGAGACGGAAGAGTATTGGTACGGTTACAATGGTCCTTACTATGTCAAAATTGAAAAAAGAAATAATGCCGTGAAGATTGGTTCTTTAAGAGCGAAGGAAGATCCGCTCACCATCATGACCCCGAAGCTTGGGAAGCCGTTTAATGATGAATTGTCGAAAACAGCTGCGACTTCGGTGGAACATATTGAACTTCAGGAAGCATTTGTTCTGAAAACCACTCTGGAGTCACACGTTTTTTCTTCGGTTATTCTGAATACCTACTATAAGATTTACGGCGATGGTCTGGTCGAGATCACGCATGAATTGATCAACCATGGATTAGAGGAAAAGAGCAATCTTGCGTTTCTTCAGCCGATTATTATCCCGTTAAAAGGAATGGCGATGCCAATGAAAGATGGGGTGATAATTGGCAATGAAGCAGACATTCCGTTTATTGGAACCATTCATAGCGGGGATCTATCTGAAAGGTGGCTGTTTACTTCTTCTGCTTCAGGAGATACGGCAGGGCTGGCCTGGCAGGAAGACGCTGTCGGCAAACGTGATGATTGGCGATTTGGGGTGATGTATTCGATTGGTACCCTCGAAGCAGGAAAGCTTCAATCGCTAGGACCGATCCAAATCGGCATCAATACCGTACCTGGCTGGCGACAGTGGCGCGAGTTAGCAGCAGGAAACGAAACGAAGAACCTTGAAGAGCTCCCTCTCTATGGATTGAAAGTAGAAAGCGATGGCTTCGCTTCGGAAAAAGGGAAAAAGGTAGACGTCGCTTTTCGTTCGAGGCTTTCTTCCTACCTGCAGGGCCGCTTAACCGTGCATTCTGGAGAGGATACTTTTGAAAAAGAAATTAGAAAAGAAGAGGCCTCGACGAAAATCACCTACCCGCTAACGTACCATACTGCTGGCTTAAAAACGCTGACAGGTCAGTTCCGGAGTCCAGGAAGGAAGGCAGATCTCCTTGCCCTTCACGTTGTAAAAGGAACAGAGCCTGTGGAGGTTTCAAACGAAGAGGACATTTGGACGGTTGATAACGGAACGATTGCCTTCCGGGCCTCCTCCTCTTATTACCCGGGTGTCTATTCAGTTAAGTACAAAGGCAGAGAAACGCTGCACCACTGCTATCCGGAAGCAGGGCCAAAAGCGTGGTGGAATCCATGGGGAGGCGGGATCCGTTATGCGATGCCAAACGTTAGTCCCTATTCAATGCTGAAGGAACAAACGTCGATTGAGGCGGTAACGAAACAAGATCAGTACGGTCATGAGTGGACGGGGATCTGCCTGAAGACGGCTTTCACGGAACATGAGGAGATGAAAGGGGTCGTCCTGTACCAATACGCCCTAACGCTCCCAGAAATCCCGGTTGCTATTTTTTACGCAGAAATCCACCAAGGAGCAAACCGGACCTTTGCTGGTGAAAACCTCAGCCTGGAGGCATTTTTCAAACCAGCGGAAGATTTGAAATCCTGTTATGCCACTCAGCCGAACAGCGGCTTGTTTCATACGTATTACGCAGGCGTCGAAGAGTATGAATTAAACGACACACCTTTTGTTCAGATCGGTTCTGATGATCGGAAGGAGAAGGCGACACTAATCCATCCGAATGCCAGACAGACAGCAGGCGCATATATAAACCAGGAAGTTTTCCTGGTGGAATCGGTTCAGGACTGGGCGGCAACATCCGGAGAACGAACCCAAGTAGAGCCGACCGTCCTATTTTTCGGAGAAGAGACGTATGACAAACTAAACCATCCGTTTCATGGAATATTGTTTAAATAGGAGTTTTTTTATGAAGATCATTGATGCACATATTCACTTTTCAGATATCGAAACGTTCCATCATACGGCAAACGAACTGTCGCGCGTCGATTACTCAGGCAAAGGACTGCAAAAGGAAATGGAAGAGGGAGATGTTGAGTTTGCGGTAGGGATGGGCGTAACGGAAACACCGGAAATGGGGTTCCCAGATCATCATGCCGCCTCTCCCATGGGGCTTAGTTTAGAAAAAGAGCTTCCGGGCCGTGTGGCCGTCTGTCCTGGAATCAACCCTTACCAATTAGGAAAATCAGGGCTGGATGCTCTGGAAAAGGAGCTTAAGAAGCAGCAGGTCGCCGGAGTGAAAATATATCTGGGCTATTATCCGTACTATGCCTATGAGGATGTATATCAGCCGGTCTATGATCTCGCCGCCGCTTATGATGTGCCGGTGGTGTTTCATACGGGCGATACTTATTCGGAACGCGGCTTATTAAAGTATGCGCATCCGCTCACCCTGGATGAAGTGGCTGTGCTGCGGCGCGATGTAAATTTTGTAATGGCGCATTTAGGCGATCCGTGGGTCCTGACGGGAGCGGAATTGGTTTATAAAAATCCGAATTTATTTGCGGATTTGTCGGGCTGGGTCGTTGGCACAAACGAAACCCTCGCCGGGAAGTTAAAAGATAATTACTTCGACCACGCCCGTCATGCTCTAACGTTTTGCGGGCATTATGAAAAATTACTGTTCGGAACGGATTGGCCTCTCGTCCCGATTAAAGGATATGCGGAGTTTATCGGTGATTTTATACCGTCCAGGCATGTAGAGAATGTATTCTACAACAATGCACTGCGGGTCTTTCCGAAGCTTACAAACCTGCGATAATGAAAAAATCCCTCCACGCTAGCATTTTGTGGAGGGATTTTTATAGGCGCTGTTAGCCAACGGTGTTGATTTTTCATAATAGGCTTCTTACACAATCGGGCCGTTTACTGTAAGACTCAGTTTCGAGATGTTTGATTATGCTGAAGGTCCTGCGGGGGACGATTCGCTTTCCGGCCCTGCACGACGCAGGGTCGTTCGACGTTGCCGCAGGACGTGGCGATCTTAGTCGAACTTCTTATATGTGGTAAGCTTCCTCAGGCTTCGCCTTCCGGGATCTTACCGATCATGTTTATCCCACAGGAGTCTTCATCGTCCCCCTCCGGACCTTGCGATATTAGAAGCTCGAAATCACTTTATATATCACCTGCGTAATGAGGAATTAGATCATGTGATTTTGTACCTATTTTCAGGATGTAACGATACACAATAGCCTGTCATCAAAGCATTTCATACAGATTAAAGAGGAGAACTTTTCTCTTCTGGAAGGGTCCGTTAGCAATTTTAGAGTTGGGTTGGAGGGGAAATAGTGAGACTCCCGTGGGAGAAGGATCTAGGTGAGACCCCACAAGGAGTGAAAACGACTGAGGAGGCTCAACAGTTCCCCCACAGGAAAGCGAGTTATTTCCCAACCAACCCTAGCCCGGATACCTGAACGGACCAGAATTATCTCGAAACGGAGTCTTCAAGTAAATGGAGCTTTTCTTCAATACTCCATTATATTACCAACGCCCTGCTGTTCAAGGTCATGTAACTTATGAATAAAAACAGTGGAGAGGAGAAAGTTAATACGAGGAGGTGTTTCCTATGGCAAAGTCCATGGAGCCTAATCGCAATCAGAAAAACGTCACCAGTTCAGGAACAGATATTGATGAGGTGAAACGTCAGAACGCGAACTCAGGTCTTTCTTACAACCAGGCAAAAGAATTACTAGCCAAACAGACCGCTGAACGTGAAATGGCTCAAAACGATTATGTTCATGAAGTTGGAAAAGAAAATTTATAATAAACGATGCCAGTATTCTAAAATAGATGCTGGCATTATTTATGATTAAAAGCTGTTTCATAATAAATGGACGAAAATCACATTATTTTGTTATAAAATTCCAAAAAAGGTTGAAAACGAACATGGGCAAGTTTACCCTTACAAGTAGGTACATATTCGTGAGGGAGGGAGAATTTTGGCCCATTTACCAGAAGACGAGAAGCGGCAAGTGTTTAAAACGCAGCTTGAGCATTTACATAACAATGGATATTTAACCGATGAAGCCTACCATAAAGTGTTAGAAGCTGATCGTACATATAGGCAAGATAAGAATAAAGAAAAAGAGCAGCTTTATAAAGCTCCACAAGCCACGGAAGCGCGCGATTTCGTTACAGAGCAAAAGCCTCCTGTGAAACCGAAGAAAGAGAAGAAGACGAAATCCAAAGAGGAAATTCGTGAACGTAATATTACGTGGTCACTTATTCTTGGCGTTTCCCTGCTTTTGATCACAGGTCTGATTGTTGCCACAAGTCAGTGGGATCAGATGGGTCCAGGAATGAAAGTATTTTCCATCTTCTTTGTCTCTTTGTTTTTTCACGGATTGAGTTATGCGACAGGGAAGTTTCTGAACATCGAAAAGACGGCCTTTGCTTTTTTAACATTAGGAAGTCTGCTGATACCGATTGCTATTGTTGCGATTGGATTCTTTGGATTGTTCGGAGACTATCTCTCTCTATTCGGGGAAGGGCGATACCTCTTAGGTCTGCTCGGTACATTGCTTCCATTGCCGCTATACATCAGGCATGCGATTGTACATAAGTCCCGTTTATATGTATGGATCTCCTTTGTATTTTTATCGCTGTCGGCAGGATTCAGCCTTGGCGCCCTTCCTCTATCGATGGACGCGTTCTACATGGGTTTAATGCTTTTCAATGCGCTTCTGCTTGGCGGTTATATCTGGTTTAAGGATTCGGACAGATGGGCGTTATTTATAAAAGAATTGCCGCTCTATGCGCAGATGAACTTAGTCCTTTCAACCGTGCTCATGCTGTTTTTCTTTGAGAGTGAAGTCTTTTACAGCTTCAATCTGCTGCTGACGGCGAGCATCTATATGGCGATGGTTTTCATCTATCAAACGAAAGAGTACCAATTCGTTTTTTCGGTGATGATCGTGTACGCTATCTATCAACTGGTAGAGAATTCACCTCTGCAGTCTGTCGATCTTACCGTTTATGCGGTGGTTGGGCTGGTTTACTTAGGTTTTGCTTACGCCTTTAAGAATCATCAATTCGTGGAAAAAGTGTTTCGTTATACGAGCGGAATCGTCTCCTTTTGTGCTTTTGTTTATATTAGTTACGAAAGTATCGTGTTTAGAGGGGAAGAGGGTTCGTGGCTCTTGCTGATCGCTTACGCCCTGATTACTGTCAATTACTTATTGCTTTCGAATTTGACCAGCTACGTGGTTTTCCAATACATGACGCCTGTGTTTTTCTTTATCACTCTTTGGCAGCTGTGGGAAATGACGGAGATTGGCCCGCTATTTCTATTCCTTTTTATCGGAGCAGCGGTGTCTCTTCTCTACATCGGGTTATGGACGAACCTGGCTTGGCTCCAGGCTGTGGCTCCGAGCACGATCTATACATCGATATCCGTCATGGCAGGCTGTATTGGGTACAGCGTGTATGATGAACGTCTGGCCTATAGCTCGTTCATGTTCCTGATGATCAGTGGTCTTGCTTATCCTGTGAAAAGAACGTACAGCCAAGTGGATATCGGAGAAACAGCGGTATGGGTGCATCCTGTGGCTTTGTTTATTTCATCAGCCATTTTATATGAACCGCTCATTGGATGGTTTCCTGCTTATCAAGAAGGTTTAGCTTTTCCATTTCATTTGGCCGTCACAGGAGTCTTACTTTTGATGGTCCATCTGTTATGGAAGAAATTTAACGATCAACAGCTTTCATCGGCCAGTTTTTATACCGGACAAGGTTCTTATATCCTGGCTATGGTGACCCTGGCAGGAAACTCTCGGGTGGATCCTGTTTTGATCCGTCCTATGATTCTCTTCGTCGGCATTGGCATGATGGTATGGTTTGTGCTGTATGCTAAAAGAGCCTTTCTCTGGCTATTCGTGTCGGTTACGATGTTAGCTTTTTATATCTCTTTACTTGATCCATTATCGTTCGCTTCGTTTGCTTCGTTTGCTTCGTTTTTTACTTATATGATACTTGCACCTGCTCTGCTCATCTTTCTTGGAGATGTGAGACTTGGAAAATGGGAAGAAAGACAGCCCTATTTTTATTGGCTGGCTCATGCCATTCAGCCTGTCCTGATCGCTCTTTTCCTGCTCAATTCACTGGGCGGAGATGCGATGCACCCCTGGGTACTGGTGATTCCTCTTAGTCTGTATGTTTACAGCACCTTAAAAGCCAAACGAGAATGGGAAATCAAGCTGATGCTTTATGCAGCTTTAACGACGCTGTTCTTTGCAGTGTGGACGGTCCCTGGCTACTTCGGCTGGTGGGATGCGGTTCCTGAAACATATGCCTGGCTTGTGACCAGTATAGCCATCGCAGGAATCTGGATGGGGGTACCAGCCAAGTGGAAGAAAAGAACCGAATGGTATCTCATTCCTTTTTCCATTTTTGGATTGTCTCTGTTTATCAACCGACTGGAACCGTGGGCACCGTATGAATGGCTTCTTGCCGTTGGGTACGTCATCCTGATCCTCTTCTTTATGCATCGCAGAAAGTGGTCGCTCGCCCGATTTATTCCCTTATTACTCAGCCTGGCGTTATTGAATGAGGTCAGCCATGATTGGGAGCGTTCAGCGTTCGTTACGGTGATGGTCATAAGTTTCGGTATTCTGCTTGCGGCCGGCCGCTATTTCCATCGTTTATTGATCGGTCCCAAAATAGAAGTCGATACCTATTCCTGGACAGCGCTCTTTTATATTGGCTATTTGAACCTGACGACCATGATGGATGAGAACGTCTGGATAAGGGTCATTCCCGTACTATTGTTGAGTGTCTGGTTCCTGTTTAATGCTAAAAAATGGGCGCAGCCGCTGCTTGGCAAATCGTTCATTACATTGGGAGCCGGGTGTTTATATGCTGGGTATATCATTGTATTGCTGGATTTTCATGCACTGATTCCTGACTTAATTGAAGCTGAACTGCAAGTGCTTCCCGTTCTTGGTGTTCTTTTCATACTGCGGAGAAAAACCTGGCGTGAATACGCAGTGATTCTGAATCATGTGCAGCTTGCGGTTCTCCTTCTGATTGCTGCTTATTTAGTCGTTGATGGCATCCAGAGTCATACAATCTGGGACGCTTGGATTCTTGGCGGATTGTCGCTGCTATCGATGATTGCCGGCATGCAGTTCCGGATTAAATCTTACTTTTTCGTCGGCATGGGTGTGCTGATCTTCAATGTTCTTTACCAGACCAGACCCTACTGGGGCAACCTTCCGTGGTGGGTGTACCTGCTGCTTGCAGGCCTCATTCTCATCGGAATAGCGAGCTACAATGAATGGCAGAAACAGCAGTCCGATGATCGCAAACCTGTAGACCGGAAGTTGAAACGGCTGTGGACAGCCTTGAAAAAATGGGATTAAAAGAAAGAAGCTCTCTCGTAAGTGATGGTGCATAGGGGGGATTCAATGGTTGAATTTATTATTTTGATAGGGGTGTTCATCCTTGGCGGTGGTGCAGCCCTTCTCGGCTTCCTGATTATTATAGGGCGGAAAGTTACGCAGCCAGATCATGAATTACAGCAGAAAATAGACAGGCTTGAAAGGGAAATAAAAGATATGAAGAACGAGCCATAAGTTTAAAAATTCTCAAAGCGATTGGGCAGACCTTTACTGGGAGGGTTTACGTATGAGAAGATTTTTCATTGAATTATCAGCCATTCTTTCCATTCTATTAATCTATGCTGCTGGCAGTCTTTTGGATCTAAGCTGGCTGCAATTCTACTACAGTAACGAATATTCACCAGAAGACGGCAGAAGCATCCATGTCGGTGGTTCCATTCTGCCTATTATACTCGGAATTGTGGTCTATTTTATCGCTGCAAAAATGATACCGAAGAAGAGTAATACGTAGAACAGGAAATTTTCTGCAAAAAAATCAACGTCCAGCTCTACTTGACTGGACGTTGATTATATTGGATTAACTATTACTTTACTGATTTATTTAACAGAAGAATGAAGCTGAACCTATTTACGGCTTTCTGCATATACCTGCCGCTTAAACGTTAAATTCTTGTACATCGCATAGAGCAGTGTCACTTCTTTGTTCACCTGTTTGAAATGCTCGCTGTACGTATATTTACCCTGAACCCGGTCGAAGCGGCTGCGAAGCTCTGCCGGTGTTAATTCAAGGAACGTTTCGACGGCTTGTACCGAACCGGCCACCAAATGACGCTTCAACTTCTCCAGTCTCTGAAAGCCGTCAAAATCGATAGCCTGAGATTGGAACACAGCAATCGCTTCCTTCTTCCGGCTGACATACGGGGAAATATCTACGATGCAGTTCACTTCTTCCTTAGGCAGCAATGTATTAATCTCATACAGGCGGATTGTGATGTCTTCCCGTCCCATTTCCTCAAGCGTATCGCGGACGAGCTGGGCGGTTGCGATGTGGTCCGCATGACAATCGACGAATACGGGGGCATAGATCACTTCAGGCTGGACCGTTTCAACCTTCGCTTTGATCCATGCTCTTGTCCGTTTGTCACTCGTCAGCTGTCCATCTTTTTCATCGAAGAAGTCGATGGAGGTAAGGTTAAGCAGTTCCTTTACTTTCCGTGCTTCCTTTTTACGGGCTGCCACTAACTCATCGGCCGCGCCCTTGCTTTGGCTTCCAGAGCCATCTGTTAAGAAAGCTACGTGCGTCTCTGCTCCACTGGCTGCATGTTTCATTAACGTGCCGCCAGCTCCAATCGTTTCATCATCCACGTGCGGTGCAAACAGCAGCACGCGCTGTTCGGTTACATCGTTCAACGGTCTGTCGGCCTTATAATAGCGGCTGATGATCATATGATTCGCGGGAGATAGAACGGGCCGCGCTAGTTTGAGAATTTGTCGCTTCATAAATCAGTTCTCCTTTTTAATACGAATCCACGTCGCCTGGGGTAATGTACCACTTGCTCGATTGATTTAAGAAGCGGAGGGATTCATTGATCTCTTTACCTACTAAAGGCATTGGGCTGTCTTTATGAGTAAATCCATTGTTCTTCAGATGGGTAGCAAGAGGAGTGTGTGAAAGCGCCCATGTTTGGATGACATCGGTCTGTTTCAGCACATCAAAGCTCTTCTGAAGCAGCGCTTCCCAAATCTCTTCCTCATTCGCAAGCATATCGACAATTAACCCATTTTTAAATCCGCTGCTGGTGGTGATTTTCGTTACCACGTATCCCTGGAGTATTTCTTCGCGATATACCGCATGAATTTCATATTCGTTTTCGGGATGGGACAGGTAGCGCCAATTCAAATAAGCAGCATCTCTTACTACAAGAGCCGGGGCGATGTGGCGTGTTTCCTGTGCAAGATCGTCAAATTCCGGACCACACTCTGTGATATTTTTCCAATGAAGCGAAGAGGAAGTTGGCTTATACGGATTTTTCCACTTTGCATACGCCAGATCAAGCGGCCTGAGCAGTTTCAGCGGCGCGAATTTAGAGGCGAGTACGGAGACAGGCCGCTGAACGTACATCCAGCGGGGCATGTCTGTCAGGTGGACAGCATCTGTGTATTGAATAAATAATTCCTTCGCTTTTGGAGCGGGGAATCCGTACAAGTAATCGATCCCAGCATCGCTTGCTTCTCTCAAAAGGGCTTCATTCAGTTGTTTATAAATGCCTTTGCCGCGTGCATCCGGATCAACCATCGTATCGACGCGCAGGCCGATGGTTGATTTTTCACCGGATAGATAAGCCTCGGTCACCCACAAACTGATATGGCCCTGTATCGTATCGTTCTCTTCCCAGACTAGAATAAAGGGAGAGTCAGATTTAGGGTTTTGTTTAAATTTCCAATTCCATAACTCATAGGAACGTTCCTGCTTGAACGTCTTTTGGAAAAGGGTTTGGACCTGATTCAAATCTTTTGGGTGGTATTTCCTTACGTTCATGTGAATGTTTCCTTTCTGCACTTTGGGGTTCCTATACGAATTATATCAAATAATAGGGGAATTCCGTATCTTCCTAACAGAAAACTCAAATCAGGTGATTTGAGTTTCTGAGGTTCTTATTGGTTATAGATGTCGATAATCTGTTTGATCAGGATTTCCTCATTGTTCTCTTCCGCAATCCGTTCCCCTTTTTGAATCATGGTTATGCGCCGTTCAGGATCATCGATGACTTCGTCGATTCCTTTACGCAGAGAAGCGGCATCTTTCGGTTTAACGAGTACGCCTGCTTCATCACTCAGGAGATAAGATAAACCACCTACATCGGAAGCGACGACAGGGGTATGGCAGGACATGGCTTCCAGCGCTACCAGTCCAAATCCTTCGATATAAGAGGGGAGGACGAACAGGTCGGCAGCAGCCATCCATTTCGCCAGGTTCTCCTGGTCCTTAACGCCGTGAAAATGAACTACCTCTTTGTTGTCCGGCTGAACGCTTTCTTTCAGTTCGGACAAATACCCAGCATCCTTCATGCTTCCTATAATATGAAGCTCAAGATTCCGCCGCTCTTGATTAAGAGACTGGAAAGCTTCCAGCAGCTCTGTCAGCCCTTTAGCTTTAATTAAATTTCCCACAAACAGCAGATGGAAATGATCCGGGCTCAGGTTTAACTCCTGCTTCATCAGTTCCGAACCTCTCGGGGCGAAAAGCTTCCGGTCGACACCCATGTTAATGAGAGAGACGCGTTCCGGGGATACCCCGTACTGACCGACGACCTCCTGCTTTAAAGCTTCCCCGACGACAATCACATGATCGGCCTGCTTCAGAATATACTTCGTCATCGACGCGATCCATTTATTCTTTTTCGCCATCTGATCGAGATCACCGCCGTGGGACGTTACGATCAGTTTGCTTTTGAACAGCTTTTTAAAAAGTAAGGCCGGCAAGCCGCTCGGAAAAATATAGTGAGCATGCACCACATCGTACTTACGGCCGTTTGTAATCAGCTTCGTTAAAATGCGGAGCAGCCACGTTCCATATTTCATAATCAGGTTCCTCTTGCCGCCGCGGTTATCCTTATTTACGGCAATATCCATGTTCAGCCCCTGCTCACGAAGAGCCTCGACCTGATTTTTCACAAATATTCCGTAGGTAGGATTGAGCTTACTTGGATACATATTACTGATGACGAGTACGCGTTTCTTCATAAGAAACTCCTTTCTCCATGACCGGTCAGGCTTCTGAATTCTTTCCTCGCTTCCGGATGTTGTTAAGTAAGAATAAGAAAGCATTGATTTTCATAACAAAGCTTGCACCAGCAAAAACGATAGCGCCGACAATCGCCACGATGATGATCTGAACGAGGTTCGGCAGCCCTCCGATCAGCTGCTGAATTCCAATAACCGCTCCGCTCATGATGATCACGGCGAAGGTGATTTTTCCATAATCAACGGCGAGGTATTTAAAATCAATCCCACCGACCAATCGCACAAAAATGATCAGACAGGCACCGGTATAAAACAGGGCCATTAATGATGCAGCGAGCGGGATGCCTAAATAGCCAAGCCACGAAGCGAACAAAAAGTTGAATAACACGTTAATCAGGATCGATCCGATACTGATGAATAAGATAAGATGACCTTTATTCATCGTGTAGAACCCTTTATTAATTACGTTATTCAAGCTGAAAAAGATGACAGAACCGAAGTACAGGTACGCGACATTCGTCGTGGCCTGCGTCGCCTCATTGTTAAAGGCCCCGCGTTCGTAGAGAAGCTCGATAAGATTCGGCATAAGAAGCATCATCCCGATCACAGAAGGCAGCAGGACGAGATACATCGTGGTGAGCCCTTTTTCGATACCCTTCTTAAACTGAGGCGTATCATCTTTCGTAATGGCTTTTGACAGCATCGGAAAGATAATAGTCGCAATCGTAACTCCGAAAATGGCCTGGGGCATGTGCACGAGATTCTTGGCGTAGTTAATGTACGTAACAGCACCTTCGCCCTGTCCGGAGGCAAAGATCGCTCCGACCATCAAGTTAACCTGGCCGACAGCCACGGTCAGACCGACAGGCAGGAAGATCCAGTAGAACTGCTTCACTTCCGGCCATTCAATTTTCTGCTTTACATCCATAACTTTTCGCGGGACCACAAGGAAAAGCTTAAAGATAAGCGACAGAATCGTTCCGGCCAGATAACCAAGCGCAAGAGAGTAGGCTCCGATCTGGTTAGCAAATAAGAAGGCCGCCAGGATGGAGCTCAGAATAACGATGATCTGGGAGACGATCGATAAAGAAAACTTGTTTTCCGCATCAAAAAAGGCTTCCAATACCGCGTTCATTCCGACAAAGGCTATACAGGAGAAGAAGATAATCGTTACCCACGTGGCAATTTGCGTTGCCTCGGGGCTGAATTCCGGATAGAGAAGCGGAATCAGGAACGGAGCGAGCGCCATGCCGATAATGGATAGAATAAAGGCGAGCACAAGCGTTCCTTTAAAAACTTGTCCTAAGTATGTTTTGCCGCGATTTTTCTCAAGCGACTGAATATAAGTGGGGACAAGGGCATTTTTCATGCCGTTTGTCATAAATAAAATCAGCATATTCGGGATAATGAATGCGGCGAGATACGCATCGGCCACATAGCTGTCCCCGAAGTAATAAGCGATAACCATATCCCGGATGAGTCCGGACACTTTGAGGAGCAGGGTAGCTCCGATGAAGAGTATACTTGCCAGTCCTAGTTTTGATTTCAATTGATATACCTCTTTCGACTAGACTTTGAATCTACGATGTTCGACGATTTCAACTATAAATCATATCTTTTTATTTTACCATAACTCTTTCGCATTCTTCCTAGGCGGGTCACAGACACAGAAATCCGCTAATCTATGTTTTAGTCAGGTTAAGCTTAATAGTTATATTTAAGTAATATTTCACAATAGGGCCGGTTAGTTGAAGACTCAGTTTCGAGGTATTTTATGAGAGGAAAGCTCCTGCGGGGGATGATTCGCTTTCCGCGGGCATGTGTTGAGCCTCCTCGAGCTAACGCTCTCCGGGGTCTCACCGAATCATGTTTATCCCGCAGGAGTCTTCACCATCCCCCTCCGGACCTTGCCAAATCAGAAGATCGAAACTACTTCAAACATCACCTGCGTGATGATGAATTTGAGTAATTAGACCAGGTGGTTTTCTACCTACTTCCAGGATGTAATGACCCGCAATCGCCTATCATAAAAGCATTTAATTCAGATTAAGCAGGAGAATCTTTCTCTTCTAGAAGGGTCCGTTCGCAACATTATAGTTGGGTTGGTGGGGAAATGATGAGACTCCCGCGGGAGAAGGAGCGAGGCGAGACCCCACAGGGAGTGAAACGACCGAGGAGGCTTGCCAGTTCCCCCGCAGGAAAGCGAATTATTTCCCAACCAACCCTCATCCCCATTTTAGTAACGGGCCAAACTATCTCGAAACTGAGTCTTCCTGTATCGGGAGCTTAAACTGTAAGATCAACATGTAATTGTAAAAGAGTTTAGGATTTAAAAACCGGACATCCACGGCTTAGTAAAGCAGGTGGATGTCCGGTGGGGTAGAGCTATTTGGATGAGGAGGCGAGTTGTTTCGCTTCCCGGTGATCGTTTTGCATTTTTAACATATTGATGATGAGAAGCGACATAGCCACAGCCAGATAAATGCTGACAGCCGGAGCATAGAGCACATGACCGGCGATAAAGGCGATGCCGGTACCAAAGCCGATTGATAAAAGAATCAGCAGATTCTCCGGATGGAGCAGTCGACCTGGAACCTGGAACAGCAGCTTAACAAACAGACCGATAATAAATAAGAACGGCAGAAGGATTAAAGTAAAGCCTAAGATTCCGTAAGAAAAGAATAGATCAAAGAAATCCATCTCGATTAATTTTCTGTCCTCCATGTCTGTATAGTTTCCCGCATACCCCATACCAAATGTTTTCTGGACGATGTCCGCGTTCGTATAATCTTGATAGAGTTCGGCGAAATACAGATTACGGGCGCTTAAAAGGATTACTAGAATCGGAGAATCCATCAACTTTGCCTGCTCTTCTTCCTGTTTAGCTTGATCGCTATCTGAAGAGCCTTCACTTTCTTTATCTCCCGGATCCTGATCCCCGGTATCCGATGGTTTATCCTTTTCCTCTTGTTCCGCTGTTTTCTCCTCAATGGCCCCGATATCCCCAGCTACGTTAGAGAATGCAGGAGAAAACGGGGATACAGCCGCAAACAGAAGCAGGAAACAGAAAGAGAGCACGAGGCGCAGCGTGAGCAAGGATCCTTTTTGTTTCTTTTTCCATTGAATGAGCCAATAAATAAGGTAGCTGAAGAACACAATCACCGCTGCCATCAGTACAGCAAAATAAGGAACCTTGGTTCCAATCAGAATCGATACGATGGCCAGTAATACGACGGGTATAAAAAGGTAAGAATTCTTCAAGCTTTCAATTTTATACAAAGCATAAAGGTAAACAAGAGGGAAACTGATCGATACGATGGATCCCAGTTCATTTCCCGCAAAGAACCAGCCTTTATAGCCAAACTTATTCCACTCGTAGGTTTCCGTTGAAGTGCCTGTTAAGATCGCTACTAGCAAGGAAATGGAAACGATCAGCATGGCCGCTGAAATCGCTTGGAGAATTCTAAGGCGAACGGTGGAAACCTTCTCAATAGTGGTGAACAACAGCAAATAAGAGCCAAGCATAATTGAGAAATAAGCGGTCTTAGCTACGAATTGCAGTTCTGTAAATGGATCAAAAATAGGTTTGGCGAAGTAATTGTACACAAGTCCAAATCCAAAAGCAGCGGCGAGGGAAGCTAAATAAAGAATAATCGGTTTCTTATAACGGCTCGAATTGCCGAACAAAATAAACCATAAGGAAAGGGCCATGAACAGCACACGCACAACAATGCCGATGGTTAAACTGGAGTCCGTCCAGCGAATGGATAAGAACGTAAGGATGTCTAATACAGGTTGAAAAATAATGAATAAAAGTAATAATTTCGTGTAAAAATCTTTATGTAAAATTTTAGGCAATAGTGAACACCTCAATGTTTGGAATATTCTAAGATATGACATATTGAAGTATAAACCATTACTATTCGACTGTCTATGTGTGATCAGGGATGTTTACAAGATTGATAAGAATGTAATAGCAGTTGAATGTAAAGGTCGCAAAGCCGTATAATAAATTCATGTGAAGACATGATCATAATAGCTTACCAAGCAGAAATAAGGTACAATAAGAAGTTGAGAAACTGGCTTTTTATCTAACGCTTGCAGCAGGATCTATCATGTTTAAAATTGCCCTGCTAAGGAAAAGCATTCCCCGAACGTCATAAACGGAAGATTGCAACCGAACTATGTAGAGTGTGCCCGCTTGCGGGGATTTTTCATGACGATCCAATCGGCATACATAATTTAATATAGCAGGCAGTCTGAATTTTAAATCAACCTTATTTTTTAAAAGGAATAAATAGATAAATGGAAAAAACACCCCATAATATCGCCCGCATAGAAGTCGATATTAATAGGAATGGTTCAGATAGAGAAAGGGAGTATGGTTATGAAGAAGTCACTCTGTGTCGTCGGGCTTGGTTATATCGGCCTGCCTACATCAGTTATGTTTGCGATTAACGGTCACCAGGTTCATGGTGTTGATGTCAATCGGAAAGCTGTAGAGATGGTAAATGCTAAACAGCTTCATATAGAAGAAAATGGTCTTCAGGAGCGCCTGGAAGAAGCGGTAGACAGCGGAAAATTCACGGCCTCTCTCGAACCAACGGAAGCGGATGTATTCGTCATCGCGGTTCCTTCTCCTATTCGGGAGGACAAAACAGCGAATCTTGATTACGTGAAAAAAGCAACTGAGTCGATTGTGCCGTTTGTAAAGGAAGGGAATCTTGTAATTTTAGAATCAACGGTTCCGCCAAGAACGGTAGAAGACGTTATGCTTCCAGTATTGGAAGAAACGGGACTTACGATAGGAGAAGAGTTATTCGTCTCCCATTCACCTGAGCGTGTGATCCCAGGTAAAGTATTTCAGGAGCTGGTGGATAATGACCGCATTGTCGGAGGGATCAATGAGAAGTCTTCCGAGATGACCAGGGACTTGTACCTGTCCTTTGTAAAAGGAAATATCCATTTAACCGATGCTACAACGGCGGAAATGGCCAAAGTAATTGAAAATACGTACCGTGATGTGAATATCGCTTTTGCGAATGAGCTGGCGTTAATCAGTGATCAAATCGGCGTGAATTCGTGGGAAGCCATTAAGCTGGCCAATTATCATCCGCGGGTGAATATTCATACACCTGGACCAGGCGTCGGCGGACACTGTATTGCCGTGGATCCATGGTTCCTAGCCGAAATCCAGCCGGATCTTTCAAAGATCATACAACTGTCCCGTAATACGAATGATCATATGCCGGTGTATACGGCAGGAGAGGTCGAATCGTTCCTGAAAGAACAGCACATCCAGGATCCAAAAGTGGCCCTGTTTGGTCTTTCTTTCAAAGCGAATATCGATGACCAGCGTGAAAGCCCGTCCTTGAAAGTAATTCTGGAACTTGTAGAGAGAGGCATCAGCTTCTCCTCCTACGATCCGCATATTAAAGAAAATGTCGCTTCCAACCAGACTCAGAGCATGGATGAAGCTCTAGAGGGAGCCGATATTGTCGTAATTCTCACAGATCACGATGAGTTTAAACAGCTTGACCCTGCACACATACAAGGTAAAATGAGAAGTAGACTTGTATTTGATACGAAAAATGCACTATCGTTAGACGAATGGAAAGACGCAGGATTTCTCACAAAACGACTGGGAGATTCAAAAAACGGATAGGGGTCCAGGTGAAATCATGAAGGAACAGTTCTTAGGAGTCGACGTAAGCAGTTATTCTTACGAGGAACTCAAGCAAAACACCATAGCGGATATTGAACAGAGAAGGCAGTCCTTTATTGTAGCCATTAACCCGGAGAAGATTCTACAGGCTCAAAAGGATCCCAATTTAAAGAACTTATTAAATAAGGCTACGTACCAGATTCCTGATGGGGTTGGGGTTCTGCTCGCTTCAAAGATCAACCGGGGGGATATCTCAAGCCGCGTGACCGGCATTGATATGCTTCTTGCCTTGTGCGAGCAGGCATCGACCCATGATAAATCGGTGTTCCTTTATGGAGCGAAACCAGGTGTAGCTGAAAAAGCGAAAGACGGCCTTTTGAAAAAGTACCCTAACCTTAAAGTGGCGGGCGTTCTCGATGGTTACGAGAAGGATCAGGAGCATGTGATCCAGACGATTAACGAGGCGAAACCGGATGTTCTTTTTGTAGCGTTAGGAAGTCCGAAGCAGGAATATTGGATTGTGGATCACATGAAGGACCTGGATGTACGGATATTCCAGGGAGTCGGTGGTTCGTTTGACGTTATTTCCGGCCGGGTGAAGCGTGCGCCAAGGTTCTTCCAGAAGTTCGGTATTGAATGGCTGTACCGTTTAATTACAGAACCCTGGAGGCTCAAGCGTCAGATTAAACTGCCGACGTTCCTCTATAAGGTCTGGAAAGAGCGGAAATAAAAGTATAAGCTTACTTTAGAGTGCTGGATCATTAAACGATCCAGCACTTTTTTTAGTTTGAAACTCAAGTACTTACAGAAAAGCTCCCTTTTCTGTAAGACTCAGTTTCGAGATATTTAGGCTGAGAGGACAGTCCTTCGGGGGATGATTTCGCTTTCCGTGGGAATGCGCGGAGCCTCCTGATATGAACGAAACTGTCAACCCCTCACACTTTTGACCATCTTTAAGAAGAGAAGCATTAACGCTTCTTTTTTAAGGTCTTCATTCAGGTTTTCCTGGTAAGGGGGTCAAGTGCTCTC